>CAIZFH010000024.1 GCA_903932155.1 uncultured Granulicella sp.
CTAGTACCTAGTCCCTAGTACCTAGTACCTAGTACCTAGTACCTGGCTTCACTTCCGCTTCCACCGCACGCCGTCCTTCGAGTCCTCAATCACCACGCCCTTAGCCAGCAGCTCTGCCCGAATCGCATCTGCCCGCGCAAAGTTCCGTGTCTTTTTGGCCTGCGTTCGCTCTTCCACCAGCGCATCAATCGTGTCATCGCTCAGCGCCAGCTTCGCCACCAGCTCCGGAGCGGCATCCTTCATCCGTCCCTCCGCCTCGGCCCACGCCAGCGCCGCACGCGTCAACTCCGCATCGCGGTCCTCCAGCACCGCGAACACGCCATCGAAGAGCGCCAGCACACGCAGCACCTCCGCCACATTTTTCGCACCCAGCGTACCCGCATCTGCCGCCGAGTTCGCCGCCCGCACCATCTCACTGATCGCCGCCGATGCCTCTGCCGTATTCAGATCGTTCGCCAGCGCCGCCGTAAATTCACTCGCAGCCTTCGCCGTCGCCGCTGTCACCGCCGCATCCACCACGCCCGCCGCAAACCCGCCGCGCAGCATCCGCTGATGGAAGGTCCGCAGCCGCTCGATCGCATTCGTCGCCGCCGCCAGCGCCTCAAACGTAAAGTTCATCTGGTGGCGATAGGGCACACTCAGCAATAGGTACCGGACCGCCGACGCCCTATGTCCCTTCAGCAGCAGGTCGCGCAGGGTATAAAAGTTCCCCAGCGACTTCGACATCTTCTTCCCCTCAACCAGCAGGAACCTGACATGCATCCAGTGCCGAGCGAAGGTGTGGCCGGAGGCAGACTCCGATTGCGCAATCTCGTTCTCGTGGTGCGGAAACATCAGGTCTTCGCCGCCCGCGTGCAGATCGAAGCTCTCGCCCAGTATCCCCGTTGCCATCGCCGAGCACTCAATATGCCATCCCGGCCGTCCCGCGCCCAGCGCCGTCTGCCAGCTGGGCTCGTCGCCTTTCACAGCCTTCCACAGCGCAAAGTCGCGCACCACTTCCTTCTCGTACTCGTCCGAGTCCACCCGCGCGCCGTCTTCCATTCCCTCCAAATTTTTTTTGGAGAGCTTCCCATATCCCTCAAACCGCGCGATGCGGAAGTACCAGCTCCCATCCTCCGTCTGGTATGCAATCTCCTTCGCCGCCAACTGCTCGATCAGCGTCACCATCTCCGGGATATGTTCCGTCGCGCGCGGCACATGCTCCGGTCGCTCGATCCCCAGCGCGGCCATGTCCTCGAAGAACGCCCTCTCGAAGCGCGCCGTGTACTCGCCAATCGGCTGTTTCGCCGCCACCGCGTTGCGGATGATCTTGTCGTCCACGTCCGTCACGTTCATCACGTGTTCGACGGCCATCCCCTGCAGGCGCAGAAACCGCCGCAGCACGTCCACATGCAGAAACGTCCTGAAGTTCCCAATGTGCCCGTAGTCGTAGATCGTTGGCCCGCAGGCATACATCCGCAGCGCCGGCGCGCCCACCGGCTCCAGCCGCTCCACCTTGCCACTCAATGTATTGAAAAGTTCCAACGCCGCCACTGCGCTCACTCGTCCCGCCGCAACCGGGCGTCCGCCGCGGTGCAGTCTGCTCTCTCAATCTGATTTGCTCCTCTAAGATTCTACATTCTGCGGCGCTCGAACCTGGCACCTAGCACCTAGTCCCTAGTACCCAGCTTCAACTGCGGAGTAGCCACCAACCCCTCCGTGGCAAACTCCCCCGCGCAAAACTTCCCCCACGACGCCGCCGCAATCATCGCCGCATTGTCCGTAGACATCGCCATCGTCGGAAACGCCACCCGCAGCCCGCGCTGCGCCGCCTCTTCCGCAAACCGCCGCCGCAGCTCGCTGTTCGCCGACACGCCGCCCGACACCACAATTCCCCGCGCCCCCAGCGCCTCCGCCGCCGCAAACGTCTGCCGCATCAGGTTCCCCACCACCGCGTATTGGAACGACGCAATCAAGTCCAGTGTCTGCGCGTCGAACGCCTCCGGCATATCCCGCAATACATCCGCCGGCCTCATCGCCGGATTCGCCCGCAGCACCTCGCCTAGTACCCGCCGCCGCGTTTCCACCACCGCAGCCATCTCATGCGTCTGTATATACCGCAGCACCGCCGTCTTGATCCCGCTGAACGAAAAGTCAAAGTGCTCCCCGTCCTCCGTCTTTTTGTTTGTCATTCCCGAAGGGAATCTGCTTTTGTCTTCGCTCTTGTCGTTGTCTGCCGCAACCCTCCTCGCCTTGATCTGCTGAAACCGAAACTCCACCGCCCGCGGATTCCCACTCATGGCCAGCGCATCCATCCACGGCCCGCCGGGATAACCCAGCCCAAGCAGCTTGGCCACCTTGTCGAACGCCTCGCCCGCCGCATCGTCCACGGTCCGCCCCACATTCCTGTAGCGCCACATCGCTGGGTGCCCCACATCTCGATTTTGAGATGTGGGTTCTTCCGCGAGATACAGATGCGTGTGCCCGCCACTCACCACCAGCGCCAGCAGCGGCCCTCCTGATCCCTGTTCCCTGATCCCTATTCCCTGCTCCATCAGCACCGCATGGATGTGCCCCTCCAGATGGTTCACCGCGATCAACGGCTTGCCCAGCGCCAGCGCCAGGGCTTTCGCGTAAGTAATCCCCACCAGCAGAGCCCCTGCCAACCCTGGCCCCTCGGTCACGGCAATCGCATCCAGTTCGCCGAACTCCAGCCCAGCCTCCGCCATCGCCGCAGTTACCACCGGAACAATGTTGCGCAAATGTTCGCGGCTAGCCAACTCCGGAACCACGCCGCCGTACTTCGCATGCAGCGTCATCTGCGAAGCCACCACGTTGGCCAGCACCTCGCCGCCCGCGCGCACCACCGCCGCCGCCGTCTCGTCGCACGAGCTCTCAATCCCCAAAATCAACCCGCTGCCACTCCGCATCTCTCTATCCCGTCGTTGTCTTATCTATCTCTGTTGTTGTTTTCTCTATCATAGATACATGCAGGGCGAACTCCACTCCAACCCGCCGTACCGCGCCGCCCTCGCCATCGTCCGCCGCCTGAGCGACGCCGGCCATCAGGCCTTCTTCGCCGGCGGATGCGTTCGCGATCTTCTGCTCGGCCTCGCGCCCAAGGACTACGACGTTGCCACCTCCGCCACCCCCGAGCAGATCGTCGTCCTCTTCCCCAAGACCTTCACCGTCGGCGCGCACTTCGGCGTCGTCTTGGTTTGTAGTCCTCCAGCACTCGTCTGCCAGCACTTCGACGAACAAGAGATTGCCACCGAGGTCGGGGTCCCCGGCGAGCGGTCTCGGCTCGCTGGGGTGGTAGAAGTCGCCACCTTCCGCAACGACGGTGCCTACTCCGATGGCCGCCGGCCTGATGCCGTGTGTTACACCACCGACCCCCGCGAAGACGTTCTCCGCCGCGACTTCACCATCAACGGAATGCTCCTCGACCCCATCGCATACGACGCCACCGGCGACGCCGCCTCCGCCACGCTCGACTTCGTCCACGGCCGTGATGACCTCGCCGCCCGCGTCATTCGCGCCATCGGCGACCCCAGCCTGCGCTTCGCCGAGGACAAGCTGCGCATGATGCGCGCCGTCCGCTTCGCCGCCCGCCTCAACTTCCAGATCGACGCCGCCACCTCCGCCGCCATCCGCCGCTATGCCGAGCAGATCGCCCAGGTCAGCGCAGAGCGTATCCGCGACGAGCTCACCCGCATCCTTACCGAAGGCGGCGCGCGCCGCGGCTTCGAGCTGCTCTTCGAGACCGGCCTCCTCGCCGAAGTCCTCCCTGAGGCCGTCCGTCTGCGCGGCGTCGCACAGCCGCCCCAGTTCCACCCCGAGGGAGACGTCTGGACCCACACCATGTTGATGTTGGAAATGCTTGGAGCCACCGGGACAGCGCGGGTGCCCCATCCTTTCGCAGACTCATCGCGAAAGGGTGGGATACAAAATGATGAATGGCCTCCGACTCCCGCAACACCTGTTTCCGCAACAGTCGCCTGGGGTGCGCTGCTGCACGATATCGGCAAGCCCGCCACCTATCAACCACCCAAACCCACAGCTCCCGGCAGTAATCAGAAGCCCGACCGCATCCGCTTCAACGGCCACGTTGAGGCCGGCGTCCGCATTGCCGAAACCATCCTCGCGCGCCTGCGCTTCTCTGGCGACGACACCGCCCAAATCCTCGCCCTCGTCCGCAACCACATGCGTTTCGGAGACGTGCTCCAGATGAAGCAGTCCACCCTCAAGCGATTCCTGCGTCTGCCGCAATTCCACGAGCAACTCGCCCTGCATCGCCTCGATGCGCTCTCCGCCCATGGAGACCTGACGTGTTATGAATTTGCATGTGCCCACTTCGAGGCCGAGCCCGCACCCGACCTCCGCCCCGCGCCGCTGCTCACCGGCAGCGACCTCATCGCCGCCGGCTACCGTCCGTCCCCGCAATTCAAACCCATGCTCACGCTCGCCGAGGACGCCCAGCTCGAAGGCACCATCACCACCCGCGAACAGGCCCTCGCCCTCGTCCAGAACGCCTATCCGCTTTAAACCGGGTGCCCCATTCATGCGGTCTTATCGCATGAGTGGGCTCGCTCACCGCTCGTAGACAACATTGTGCCGCTGCAGCCACCAGCATGCCCCACTCCCCGCCTGCGGAAATATCGACCGGCTGCAACTCGCATCCGCCGTGCCGCCCCAGTCGTACTCCTCTTTGCTGTTCTTCAGTGGCAGCACCACTATGCTGCTCACCACCACCGACCCCATCCCACTGCCTGTCGCCGCCCGCACCCGCCACACTGCCCAGTCGCACACATACAGCACCATCAGCGCCGCGATCAGCCCTGCTGCCGTCTTGCCCAAAACCCGTATCACTTAGCTTTCAGCTCTCGCTCTGCGCGCAACCAGTCCTGCCAGTCCTCGCCAGACTGCCCGCCGCGCTCCTTCCAGTATTGATAAGCCAGATCGGCAATTGCATCGCCGCTGGGTGTCTTCGCGGTCTCAGGTTTGCCAACCATCGCCTTCTTCGCCGCTGTTTTCTTGGCCGTTGCAACGGTCGTCCGTGGTTTTGCTGGTGCCTTTTCCTTCTTCACTTTTTCTGCCATGCCCGTTCTCCTTCACAACAATGCAGCCCACTCTGCGGGGCCATCTTTTACAGAATACCGCATGTCTGTCAACAAGGATGCTCTATGTGTTGAAATTAGGCGCGCCTTACCGCCTGTTTCAGCAACACCACTCCCGCCCCATGCTAGACTCGAAGTCTTCCGCTGTCTGCACCTTGCGCGTCGCCGAGTCAAACGCAGCCGGTGGAAGTTGCCGGGAGGGCCTACCATGCATCCGGATCTCGCCAAACTCGTTGTCCTGCAGGAATTCGATATCGAGGCAAAGCGCCTGCGCGACCAGATCGCCGCGCTTCCCCGCCTGGTCGCCGCGCTGGAACTCAAGGCCGCCGCCACCCAGGGCCAGCGCGCCGTCGTGCTCGACCTCATCGCCAAGGAAGAGGCACTCCGCCGCCGCCTGGAGTCCGACATCGCAGACCAGCGCCTGAAGCTCGTCCGCACCCAGAAGAAGATCGACGCTGCCACCAACACCATCCAGGTCACCGCGCTGGAACATGAGGCCGCCTTCGCTCGCGCCGAGATCAACCGCATGGAAGACGCCGAACTAGAGAGCATGGAGCGCTCCGAGGCCCTCGACGCCCAGCAGGCCATCGCCGACCAGACCGTTGCGGAGCTCGCCCAGCAGTTGCAGCGGGAACGCACACGCACCAACAACCTCCTCGCCATCGACCGCGCCGCCCTTGCTGAAATCGACGCCAAACGCTCCGCCCTGCGCGCCGAGATCGCGCAAAGCGACACCGGCGAAGACTCCCTCGCCACCTACGACCGCATCAGCCGTTCCAAGGGGACAGCCGTCTCCCAGGCCATCCACCAACAGTGCTCCGCCTGCCAGATGATGGTCCGCCCCCAGCGCTGGAACGACCTGCGCGACAACAGCGCAGAATCCCCCGCCAGCCAGACCATGATGACCTGCGAGAACTGCGGCCACCTGCTCTACTACGATCCAGCGCGCGACACGCCCCAGCCCAAACCCGTCCGCTCCGAATCCATCGCCGCCCAAATCGTCCGCTCCTCCATCTGAAGCCAATCGTCGACCACAAACCTGGGTGCCCCATTCATCGCAGTTCTATCGCGATGAGTGGGTTATCGTTCGCGGATGCGAACGACCCGCATTTGTCTTTCAACCTAGTACCTGGTACCTGGCACCTGGCACCTGGTACCTCCTACTTATCGCCGATAATGGAACCATGAGCACCGATCTCAAACGCATCTGCGTCGACATGGACGAAGTCATCGCCGACACCGTCGCCGAGCACCTCATCCGTTACAACCGCGACTACGACGGCAACCTCACCAAGGAAGACCTGCGCGGCAAGTGGATCTGGGACGTCGTCGCCATCGACCGCCATCCCCGCCTGGAGGAGTATCTCCGCTCCGAAGACTTCTTCGCCGACCTCGACGTCATCCCCGACGCGCCTCGCGTCCTCCGCCGCCTGCAACAACACTTCGAGGTCTTCATCGCATCCGCCGCCATGGAGGTGCCCACCTCCTTCAACGCCAAGTACCGCTGGCTGGAGCGCCACTTCCCCACCATCCCCGCCACCCACATCGTCTTCTGCGGCGACAAAGGCATCCTCCGCGCCGACTACCTCATCGACGACAACCCACGCCAGCTCCGCCGCTTCTCCGGCACAGGAATCCTCTACGACGCTCCCCACAACGTCGCCGTCACCGATTTCCAGCGCGTCCACAACTGGCTCGAAATCGAAAAACTCTTCCTCAACAAGATTGAGTGATGTGATACTTGCAGAGCATAGGGAGTGTAGATTTCGATGACTTCATTGGTGCGACGAACCGCCTCTATTTTTACTAAGACGAATCTCCTGATCTGCGTTCTTAGCGTCCTGGTTGTTTTTGCAAGTTTGAAATTCACCTTTGTGATTGAGGATAGACGGGGTCACGACGCGTTTATTCGATGGGGTGGACTTGCCGGTTTTACGTTATTACTGTTTGGGCTTTTTGTAGCTGAAAGCGAGAAGTTCCTCCGGCAGTGGAGATTCTGGGGGGTAATCGCGACTCTCTTGATGGGGCATTTGGCAGCTTTCGCGATAGTGCTTACACATGTCGATGAGTGGAAGCTACCGTGGTTTATGGTGATTCTCATCGAATATCCCGTCTTCTTCTTCCTCAGAGACATATTCGTTTCTCCCGCCGCTAAAACTTCATCGGGAAATGATCGGGACAGTTCTTAGCCGGGCGCCCCATCCATCGCGTCTCTGTCTCATGCGATGGGTGGGGTTCTTGTCTTTCCGGAGGGAGCAGGGGCCTTCAGGCCCCTGAATGATGGCCCGTGAAAGGAAGGGCTTCAGCCCCGGGCCGGGTGCCCCATCTTCGCGACAGTCTCATCGTCGCTAAGGTGGGACGAACGATCAATGTGAGGGTGACTCATATCTTGCCTCACAGACGTGGAAAACGCCGCCACCAGAATCCAGTAATGAGCTCACATGGCTCTGCTATAGTTCCATTGATTGCGATTACGACTATGCATCGCGCCTTCTGCTTCGCCCTCGCCTCGCTCCTCGTCCTCCTTCCCCCGACCATTGCCCACGCCTGTAGTTGCGTTGAAGCCGGGCCATGCCACCCGCTCGCGATTCAAGCAGCCATGTTCGTGGGAGAAACCCTCAGCGTCCGCGTCGATACCGTTAAGGTCGTAGCCTTGGATAGACCACTTTCTCGCCGCGTCTTCCGCTTCCGGGTGATCGAAAGCTTCTCCTCCAGCCCGCGCGTGGGCGATGAGGTCGAGGTCTCAACCGGCTTTGGCGGCGGAGATTGCGGATATGGCTTCGAAATCGGTGAGCGCTACCTCGTCGACGCGTACTCAGGCTCGCAGGATGACGGGCGCCTCTCCACCAGCATTTGCTCCAATACCCGACCCGAGTCCCAGGCCATCATCGCCCTCGCCGAACTGCGGACCCGCGCCTCGGGCGGTCGCGTCCCGGACCTCAACGGCCAGGTCAGCACAATCGAAGGAATCGACAGGCTCGTGGAGGGAAAATACAAACCGCTTGCCAATGTCGCCGTCACTATCACCTCCGAAAATGGTGCCACAACCCTCCGCGCCTCGACCGACTCCAACGGAATTTACTCATTCGCAACCGTCCCGCCGGGCACCTATCGCGTCGCCTTCGATGGCCTTCCGCCCCACCGCGTGGTGATGCAATTTTTTGATGAGGAGCCTCTTGACATCACCATCCCCGAATCCAGTGGCGCCGGCGCAAGCTGCCATCTCGGCGTGTTCGCCGCTCCTTCGGGTGGTATCTCCGGACAGATGGTGGATGCGTCCGGAACCGGCGTCGAGGGGGTCGTGGAGGCATATCCAGCGGATCAGCCAAAGACAAATCCGCCCCTCCCGTGGGCCTCAATCGGCACCGCCGACAAACAGGGCCACTTCACTCTTAATTTCCTGCGGGACGGAGACTACCGCATCGAGTATTGGGGGAGCGGCAAGGTCGACCGCGTCACCGTCCGCGACGGACAAACCACCACTGGCGTGCAACTCCCCCTTCCATCTAAGTGAAGTGGACGTGGATGTAGCCGGATGCCCCATTGATGCGGCTTCATACTATGGGTTGGATATCGCACGAAAAATAACTCACGCGTACAGCGCAGCCTCAAATCGTTGTACCGCCGCATCCGACCATGCGTGGCTGTTCTTGCGCCATGTGTCGCCCGGTTCGGCGATGAAGTTTGGAAAGTCCATGCGGCAATATCCGCAGCGAACCCCAAAGTCGACCAGCGCCTGCGCCACGCCATCCAGATACAGCACAGCCTGCAGCCCATCGCGCGACCACTCCACCGCGGCAATGCGCTCCGCGGTTGGCCGCTCCAGCTCGGCATCGCTCGCCGCCAACGCGCTGACGTTGTAGATCAGCATGGCGTCCAGCAGTCCTTCGTCCTGTGTCGTCTGCGATCGGTCGCAGGCGTAAAAATAGCCGGCAACGCCCTCGTCCTCGAACACCACCGTCCACGGAACCGTCGGCGAATCCGAAGAGAGAAATGCGCGGCCAGGAGTAAATGTCA
>CAIZFH010000025.1 GCA_903932155.1 uncultured Granulicella sp.
ACCGCACTCCAGCCTGAAAGCGCTCACGCCCGATCAGGTATACTTCAACCGCCTGCCAGAATCCTTGGCAGCCTAAACCGAAAAACAGTTCTTCCACTTAGGAAACAACAAAAACTGTCCGAACAACCGGGACCACCTCACTCGCTGCTGTTCTATCCGCCCATACTGCCGCTGTAACTCAGCCCGCTCGGCGCTTTGGTATCTTGCAAGGTCCAGCTTAGTCAGCACGAAATGCACGCCGGAACTGAAGCTGGCGAACGATCCCCGTGTGCGGTCTACTCTGGCCATTACCACTTTTTTGAGCCGATGGTTTACCAGATAGAGCAATGGCCAGATAAGCATCAGCACCGCAAGCAGCTTTGGGTTCATCGCTGCCAATAGAGCGATCAACAGGATGCTGATCAACGCGGACGGCATCAGCACCGAGATCAATGCATTGCTCATTATGTCCACAAGCTGCGTATCCTGTACCAGAAGCGTGTGCAGATCGCCACGATCCAGTGTGTCGTGAACCGACCGTGGAAGCTCAAAGCATCGTTGCAGAAGAAGATGCCTCAACTTGCTTACAGCGATCTTGGTCGTGCGCAACGAGAGAAAGCGAGTTCCCAATGCCAACCCGGATGAGGCGAGGTTGCAACCCAGGATGCAGAGCCCCATCAGCAGCATCTGGCGCACATTACGCGATGGAATCGCAACATCCAGAATCCGCCGGATGAGCCAGGCTGTCGGCGGCATGGTCATGCTTTGCAGTACGGCAAGCAGGATGCATCCAATCAGCAGCCTGCGTAGCTGCACAAGCCTGCCCCAGAACCACTTCCAGGATTCCACCTGCTCACGCCGCATCACAGCGCTCCGGATGGCCGGGCGGCCGCGCCTCGCTTGCGTTCAATGGACTCTTTAAGCATGCGAAGTCTGGCCTGCACCGATCCATTTTGATTGTGAGAGATATTATTTTCGTGAATTCTGCGCAGAAGAACCGTATCGGTTATGTAGCCTACAGGAATTCCAGACTCCTTAACACGAAAAAACCACTCCAAATCCTGCCCCTGCTTATATGTGGGATTAAAGTTACCTACCGCTTCAAACAACGAACGACGCGCCAGGGTATTACAGAATGAACAGATATCAGTAGGTTTTAACAATGTGTCCGGATCGATCCAGGGCGGACATGCCACTCCCGGATCAAGAAAATTCTTCATTTTACCGTAAACACATCCGGTTTCAGGATGAGTTGATAAATAGGCAATCTGGATGGATAGTTGATTGGGAAGCCACAGATCATCGGCATCGAGGAACGCAATGAGTTCTCCCCTGCTGTTGTCAATGCCTGTGTTCCTTGCCACTGCCGACCCTTGTTTCTCTTCATGAAAATACCGGATATCCGGAAATGAACGTGCGATTGTTGCAGAGCCATCCGTGGAGCCGTCATCCACGACTAACACCTCGATAGGCCGATAGTCCTGGGAAAATATACTGGCAAGTGCATCTCCCAGAAACTTCTCACCGTTATGCACGGGGACAATGACGCTGATAAGCTGCGGCACTGCTCTCGAGCCATTCTCCATTACTTTTAGCCTCTTGACTGAACGACCGGATAACGAAATGCGACCGCCACTTCATCGTATCGTAGATGGTGCTAATCGACACTGAGCAGAGCTGTCAGCTTTACGCTTGCGATCAATGGCTTCCTTCAAGAGCCGAATCCTGCCATGGGTCTTGATGGTGTGGCCTTCCGGATTATGAGACATGTTGTGTTTGTGGATACGCCTTAATAGCTGCACGTCCTCCATCGTTGCGATTGCAATATCGCTTTCTTTCAATCGGATCAACCAGTCGAGATCGTCAACGCCGTACGAATAGGATGTATTGAAGTTACCGATCTTTTCGAATACCCATCGATGAGCCATGAGTGTTCCCATATGGAATGCGGTCGAGTTGTCCGATAACGTACTCTGTTCGACCCAGGTTGGTCTGTCAACTCCTTCTTGAAGGAAATTCTTCGTCCTTCCCATCACACAACCTGCCTCAGGATGGGCTTCTAGATAGGCAGCCTGCATGGTCAGTTTGCCTGGACCCCAAAGGTCATCGGCGTCCAGAAAAGCAATCAAGTCGCCTTTGCAGTGACTCAAGCCAGTATTTCTTGCCGCTGGCTGACCTTGATTGGTCTGATGCAAATAATGTACCTGGCTATATTTTCTTGCTACCGCAGCCGTATTGTCGGTGGACCCATCATCCACCACAATCACTTCGATAGGCGAATAGTCCTGCGCGAAGACGCTATCCAACGCCTCAGCCAGATACAACTCCCCGTTGTACACAGGTATGATCACGCTGACAAGCTTTGGAACTGTCATGCTGGCCTCAGCAAAGTTCCCGGAGCAATTTTCGTATCACGCCAGGGGTGGAGTGGATATTCGCTCCGAGCTTTAGATCATACACAGGCAACTGGCGCGATACGTTGTTTAGGCAGCGCAAGGCTTCTTTGCGCATCTCCGGCAGGTGGAGGGCTCCGCTCGCTGCCAGTGCCAGAAACCCCCTGGCAGGACTGGCAGGGCTGATTGTTGTCTCCTGTATCTCTTCAATCTGGGCCAGCAATATGGCTCGCAGGGGGAATCCGCAATGCAGTGTATGGTCTGAAAGCCGATGCAGATAGTACATTGCCTTCTCGTCTCGAGTTCTTCCATCTATGTTTACTGCGGATGCAAAGCAGGGAAACTTGCTTATATCCATGAGCTTTGCTGTGCTGTAAAGGCTGTAGACATGGGGCGATCCATGCATCGCAAGCAGGCAACGATCGTCACCCACATACGCCATTCCGTCCTCCAGGCATGCCAATGCAGTGGTTGACTTCCCGGAGCCGCCTGATCCAAGAATCAGGACGCCACCCTCCGGTTCTCCGACCGCCGCGCCATGAAAGAGATATCTTCCCTGGCTGCCAAGCCACAGGGTAAGCAGATGGCGCATGGGAGCCGCGCGGTCAAGATAATTCATTCCCGCAGTAGCATGTTCGAGCCTGTAGCCGGTCTTGTTCCGATAGTCCAGCGCCCCTACCGCCATGCCATTTTGTTGGATGATC
Organism: uncultured Granulicella sp.; assembly: GCA_903932155.1. Classification (GTDB taxonomy): domain Bacteria; phylum Acidobacteriota; class Terriglobia; order Terriglobales; family Acidobacteriaceae; genus Edaphobacter. The sequence continues at coordinate 3,077 of CAIZFH010000025.1, forward strand.
AGCATCATCTCGTCAAGCTTAACCGCCCAGATGTCCCTCTCACCCCACCCATCCCAATCAAGCAAAGAAGAATGGCTCGCGAGTGGTGACGAAGCTCCGTCCAACACTACAGTGAGTTCCGGCTGGATGTTCATCGCCGTGCGCAGATGTTGAAAGGCCGGGGAGACCTGCTCATAAAGCTGAGGGTCAATATACCGGATACAAACCGGAAGACCAGCAATCTCGTAGTTTATGGATTGCTCATTCTGAACCTCCCGTATGCGTGCTCGGATGCGATCAGCAAACTCCCTTAGACCCTCGCTAATTCGAGGCGGGATAACTCCGGAGACCGGACAGCTATCTACTAGCAGTGTGGCGCTCATCGGTTAGGCCACCCCTGTGCACTGACTTGATGAATCGGATCGAGCAGCAAGATCTCCTGCATATCATCGAAACGGGTCAGTACAGGGGGGGCAAAGTGTGACATCGCGCCATTCCGCGGAGTCTCCTTCGCTGAGCTAACGGAACTTGCCGGGACACCTTGCGGATGCGGAATAAGAATGCCTTGCTCTTTAAGCTTGGCAAAAAATCCCTCCACCAGGCCTGGCAGTTCCTCCGTGTTGCTGTAGTGTGCGGACAAGATGTCAACCACCTCCGCGACGGTAAGTCCTTGTTCCAGAAGCTGTAGGACCTCGGTGCCGGTATCGGAGACGTTGTAATACAAGCCATCTTCCAGGTTGATGAGGACCATCTCCTTATCAAACTGCTCGAAGACAAATCTCGACTTGTCGATGGTGTACGTTGTCATGCAGGATTCAACCCAGCCTCTGCGATATTGTCTCTCCATCGTACCAGAATTTTTATGTCGTTGTTAGTGTGGAGTTTGTGCCCGCTCACAGACGCTCATGGGTTCGCAGTCGGTATGCGGAAATCCCGAAGAGCGTACTCCGCGCCATATGGTGTTAGGTGGCTGTCATTGCGATAGAGCATCGAGTCTTCCTTGCGGTAGATGCATTGGTCTGCATCATTGCAAAGTGCGTGTTTTATATCAACCAGCTCTGCGCCGGGGGACGTAGCAAGTGACTCATGTAGAAGAGAAGTGGCCAATATCGCAGTAGCATCTGAACCAGGGTGAGCAAATCCCAAATCACTAATATCGTGCATCCCTAGCCATTTTGCTACGGCTTGCCTAATGGGAATGCGGGCAGTTCTGACAATCCAACGAGGGTCGAAATCGAAATTGGGTACGTCATCCATCAAGATGACCTGTTTGCCGCTCTTCTGTAGAGACTGAATGGAGGCACCCAAAGACTGTATAAAAACTTTGCGCGATTCATCCGAACCAGTAGCCGCGCGCTGAGGCGTAGTGTCGGTTATCCACCACTCATTGTGCGCGGAAAGGCGTACCCAATAGCCAGCCAGAATCACAATCCGAATAGCTTTGTCTGATTTGAGTCGATCTAGAACACTATGATTGAACCGCATGCAATCTGAAGCGAGTGGTTGAGGATATTCCAAACTATAGCGGGCCGCGCCAGTCAGTGGTAGGCAGGAGCCTTTGCTTAGTTCGACGAAGTCGTATCCAGCAGTGTTGGCAATAGCCCGAAGGTCCGGTGCCAAGACTAGTGCGTGACTGTCTCCCCATAGAGCAACAACAGGACGATCCCAGGATGCGCTATAACAGCTCGGCGACAAGTTCGGCTTGTCGTTCCCGCTACCTATATGACACGGATCAGACTGTAGCGGCGATGATGTACTGTCAATCTGAACCAGCTGCGGATAACGCTGGGGAATGCCATGAGTCCGCCAAATAACCACAAGAGCCGCAAGAAAGGCAATGCTGACCAGGGCGTAACGGAGGAGAAGCGGTGCAGGTGCCCGGCCAGACCTGCGGAAAGGCTGCTCGATGAAAAAATACGACGTGATCGCCACACCCAGCGATGCTGTAATAGCCAGGGCAACAATGCCAGGCGGCAACGTTCCCCCGGAGATAATGCGTAAAAACGAAAGAATGGGCCAGTGCCACAGATACCATGAATAGGAGACCTTACCGATAAAGACCAGTGGCGCAAGGGAGAGAAGGCGGCGATTCATCCAGCTAGTGGGGGTGACAATAATAAGGGCCGTGCCCAGTACCGAGGGCAACGCCGCAGCACCAGGAAACGGTGATGCTGCCGTAAGCAAGACCATGGGTGCCAGCATCAATAGCAAGCCAGTCAGGCTCACCCATGCAACCAATGATTCTGGCACGATGCTGCATTTTCTTCTAAGTTCGGCAATAGCCAGTGCGACACCCACGCCAAGCTCCCATGCACGCGTGGGCAATAAATAAAACACTGCAAATGGATGACTGCCCAATTCTCGCCACGACAAAAGGAAAGACAGGACGCAGATTGTGAGAACCGCTGGCAAAATCAGATTGCGCCGGATACGAGCCAGCAGGACCAGTAGCACAGGGATGACCGCATAGAACTGCTCTTCAACACCCAGCGACCAGGTCATCAACAGCGGATTGAATACGTTTTGCGTGTCGAAATAATTCGTATGCCTCCAAAAGTAAATGTTGGAAGCCGACAGAGTTGCTGCAACGGCGGATTTGCTGAACTCCCAGGCCTCAAAGGGCGATAGCAGAACCAGCGCCGCCACAATTGTGAATGCAAGCATGGCAAAAAACGCTGGAAGAATTCTCTTCGCGCGTAACCGGTAGAAATGCAGATAACTAAAGCTTCCGCTCAGTAGATCGGAGTAGATATGGCCGCCAATGAGATATCCCGAGATGACGAAGAATATATCGACTCCGGTGAATCCCCCTGGAAGCTGCGGCACCCCGGCGTGGTAGAGCACCACGCTAAGAATCGCAATCGCTCGAATACCGTCAATGTCGGGCCGGTACAACCGGACAGACGGCCCCTGAACAAGTTCCATTTCCCCACCCTAAGCTAACGATTTGTATCAACAGGATTTGCGCACGCCTGAATCTCGGAGTAATCAAATAGTAGCTGAATTCTTCTCTTATCCGTTCAAACAATTGAGTTGAAAATTGGTAGCGTTACCGGGGCTCGAACCCGGACTCTCCGCCTTGAGAGGGCGGCGTGTTAACCAGTTACACCATAACGCCATCGTCGCGCGCAGGAGGATATTCTCTCCAGTGCAGCCTCAACTATATCAGCCTGCGATTCGCTGCTCAACCAGGACACGTACCCGACGCGTCTACAGGCCCAGCTTCTTGACCTCGTCGTTGTAGTACTTGCGGTAGAGAATCTCCCACTCCTGCGAGCCTTCCAGGATGATCTTGCGTTGCGAGGCGATCTTCAGTCGCGCGTTGGCGTCCAGTTTAGTCTCCTCGGCCAACAGCTTCTCCAGTGCCTTGCGCGCCTCCTGGCGGATGGTGTTGCGGTCTTCCAGAAAGTCGCACTCGTCAATCTCGGCCAGAGTGTCGGCTACGGTGTGTGCCAGCTTGTTCACCTTGTCGCTCGAGATCCTCACAGCACCGCCTTGTACTTGCGCGCCAGTTCGTTCTTCACCTTCTTGAACATCTCCTGATAGTTTGCGCCGGTCCGAAGCATGTCTTCCTGGAAGGCCTCCAGGATCACGCGGACCTCGTCGTTAATGCGGTCTTCCAGCGCCAGTTCATCCACCATGGCAGCCGTTATCCGCTCGTTCAAGACGGTCGCCTTCGCCGTCTCGATCATCTTGGCGTCCACCAGATGCTTTACCGTCTGGCGCGCCAGATACCCAACATAATCTCTGGAAAATATCATCGCTTTCTTCCAGAATACACCAGTGTGCGCTTCGGTTGTGTAAGCATCGGCTTTGCGTCGCGGGCGCTTCCTCATGCATGATGGAAGCCAGTCGCCATCCACACTCCTCTGCGCCCTAGCCCTGGCGCTGGAAGAATGGATTGCCGTGGGCGAGAGAGCCCGAACCGCACAGAACACCCGGAACAAACCTTACCAGCGAAACAGAACCAGACCGGGGATTAAACATATGAAGCAACGCATGCGATACAACAAGAATCCCAAACCGGAACAGAAAGCCACACCCATGGCAATGGGATCAATGATAGGGCTGATGACGGTATGTCTGCTGGCCATGGCAGGCATGTACCTATGGACCAGCCACCACGCCACGGCTCCCAATACCCCGGTCGCTACGCAGTCCCGGCCAGTGCCTGCGTACACGCCGCAGCACATCTACTCCGAGACTGCCAATCCAACCGTCGACATAGCCGCTGGACTGGCTAAGGCAAAGAGCGAGCATAAGCGCGTGATCCTCGACTTCGGCGGCGACTGGTGCGGCGACTGCCAGGTGCTCGATCTCTACTTCCATCAACCACCCAATGCCGATCTGCTACAGAACAACTTTGTGCTGGTGCATGTGTGGATCGGACACATGGACGCCAATATCGAGGTGGCCGCGCGCTACGGCGTTCCCATCTCCAGGGGCGTGCCTGCACTGGCGGTTCTGGCTGTGGACGGCAAGGTCCTCTACGCGCAGGCAACGGGCCAGTTCAACGACATGCGCCATATGCAATCAACCTCGGTCACAGAGTTTCTGGAAACGTGGAAGAGCTGAAAGCGGCAGACCCGGCAGACGATCCGGGGCAATCCGTCCCGAGTACGGTAACGCCGGTCACGCAGCAGGTCACGACAGAGTCACCCAAAGTCAGTCATCGCAGCCGCAGGAAGCGCCTTCTGCGTTGGTACGCAGTAGTATCGCGTGCGCTGCACCAGACCCTGCTGAGCGTGCTGGCCCACGACAGCCTGAACATTGCACAATCCACCGCCTACTCGGCCATCGTCGCGCTGTTTCCCGCGCTGATTGTGGCTGCTGCTGTCATCGGCCTGCTTCCGGACACAGCGCCGGTGCGCTTCCAGCTTGCCGACTTCTTCGATCGTGTGCTGCCTTCCAGCGTAAGCATGCTGCTGGATGCAGCGTTTGAAAATGCGCCCAAGCATGCCCATTCAGTACGAGCGCTGGTGGGAGCCTGTGTGGTCAGCTTCGCCGGCGCATCCAACGTAATCGCCACTTTGATGGAGGGGTTGCGCCGCGCACGCGGCCTGCCCCGCGATAGCTGGAGTTTCTGGCAACGCCGTCGCCGCTCCTTCGAATTGGTGCCGCTCTCGCTGATGCCGCTCACCATTGCCAGTCTTCTGGTTGTGTTCGGCCATGCTGTCACTGCATGGCTGGTGTCGATCATTGGCCCAGAGGTACGTGAACCGATCTATGCTGCTACCCTGCTGCTTCGCTGGACGGTCGCGGTAGGCGCCAGCATCGGGCTCATCGCGCTTATCTATCGCCTGGGAGTGCCCACTGAGAGCATCGCCGGCCGATCGACAAATCCATCCTTCAAACTGTACGGACCAGCCGTTCTAACCGGGTGGCAGAGAATCCTGCCGGGAGCTGTGCTGGCCACCGTGCTGTGGTTCCCGGCTACCCTGATCTTCGGCTGGTACGTCACCCGGTTCACCAACTACTCCGAGGTATACGGGCCGCTGGGCGCGGGCATCGCGCTGCTCTTCTGGCTCTACATCATCTCGCTCAGCGTTCTGTGCGGAGCGGAGTTCAATGTCCACTTCAACGCGCAGATGGAAGCTCACTTCGGCGGCGGGCAATCCGGCCCAAGCTGAAGCTCTAAAGCGTCTTGGGTACCCCCCTCCCCTATTTTTCTCAAAGTATTCAAAACAAAGATAAAAGTATATGTACCGGTGGTATACCGGCATATGGGGGGGTGGTATCCGAAATAGATTGATCCAATGCAGGTTTCACGCCTTCTTTCTGTTTCCCTCCTATTTAAATTGTACGGGTTGGAGCATAACTACTATGCCAACTATTTATAAGTTTTAAGTGATTTAGATGGAATGGGTTAAGGGGGATTTGGAGAGTCGAGACCCTTGACAGGAAATACAGTGGGTAGTGCGTAGTGGGTAGTGAGTAGTGAAGAACAGGCAACGGCAAAAGCCCACATCTCAGAAGCGAGACCCAGGGGCACCCGGCCGTTTATCCGTGGGGTTAAAACCCCCTGCTAATCCGGAACGGCACGAACAGACACCTCAGTTCGTTTGCTACCGCAAACGATAACCCACCCTTTCGCAAAGACACGAAAGGATGGGGCACCCGGCGTGGGTTGACGGCCCGATTGACGATACCCAGGTAAGGGTCCGCTGGGCATGGTGCGCGGGAGATTGGTAGAATGGTATGGAACTGCAAAAAATTGCGGTTCAACGTGTCTATGAAGTGCTTGCGACAGCCACAATGAGCCCCACCAGCCCGTAAAAGGAACCCAGTTCAGCCTATGGAAACTGCGCCTCGTATTGCTGCATCCCGCACACAGCCAGGCAGTGCCGGCAGTTTTGCCGGAGTGGACCACAACCGGCGCGCCAAGATTGTAGCCACGCTGGGGCCGGCATGTTCTTCGCCGGAGGTGTTTCGCGAGCTGGTACGGACAGGCGTGGATGTGGCGCGGCTCAACTTCTCCCACGGCACGCATCCGCAGAAGGGCGAGCTGATCCGCATGGTGCGCGCGGTCTCAGACGAGATGGGTAAGCCCATCTGTATTCTGGCAGACCTACAGGGGCCCAAAATCCGCACGGGAAGGCTGAAGAACCATGCGCCCGTGCATCTGGTGGCAGGCCATCGCCTGACCATAACGCCGCGCGATGTGGAGGGATCTGCTTCCGTGGTTGGCACTACGTTTCAGACGCTGGCGGAGAACCTGGAACGGCGATCACGCATTCTTCTCTCCGACGGCCTGATCGAGCTGCGCGTGGTGCGCATCGCAGGCGCAGACGTGATCTGCGAGATTGTCAACGGGGGAACGCTGGGCGAGAACAAGGGAATCAATCTTCCAGGAATCCCGGTGAACGTGCCGTCCCTCACAGAGAAGGACGAGGAAGACCTGGTGTTCGCGGTGCGCGCGGGGGTGGATGCGTTTGCCGTCTCGTTTGTGCGCACGGCAGACGACATTCGGCATGTACGCCGCCGCCTGGACGCGTTGAACTCCGATACCTGGATCATTGCCAAGCTGGAGAAGCCGCAGGCGGTCGAGCATCTGGACTCGATTCTGGAAGCAGCTGACGGCATCATGGTGGCGCGCGGCGATCTGGGTGTCGAGGTGCCGCCGGAAAAAGTTCCCGCCATCCAGAAGCACATCATCCATCGCGCGGCGGAGTATCGCAAGCCGGTCATCACCGCGACCCAGATGCTGGAGTCGATGATCGAGAACCCTCGACCCACGCGCGCCGAGGCATCCGACGTGGCCAACGCGATCTACGACGGCACCGACGCCGTGATGCTCTCCGCGGAGACTGCGGCAGGCAAGTACCCTGTAGAGACAGTGGCCATGATGGCCAAGATCGTGGCCGAGACGGAACATCAGATCCGCCTCGATCCGCCGCATCAACGGCGGAACTCGGAGCAGATCAGCCGCCTCTCCGTGGCAGAGACCATCTGCGAGTGCATGGCTCACTCCGCCGAAGACCTGGAACTGGCCGCCATCGCCATCTTCACCGAAACCGGATTGACCGCGCGGCTGCTCTCCAAGTACCGCCCCGTGCCGCCGATCTTCGCGCTCTCTCCGTACCCCAAGATCATCCGGCGCGCCACCCTGCTGTGGGGAACCTTCCCCATCCTCTGCGAGCACGCGCGCAGCATCGACAAGATGGTCGACATTGCCGAGGAGAGACTGGAGCAACAGGCAGGCGTCCTCTCCGGCCAGATCGTGGGCATTGTGGCAGGAACGCGCACCCGCTCCGGCGCAACCAACTTCATGCGCCTGCATACCATGGGCGACCGTGAAGTCAGTGCCGGCAGAGTGAAGAAGACAAGACGGTAAACACCCTCCTGCATCAATTCTTCACCATCCGCACTTGACTTGCCGCCGTACAATCGAGTCATGGGACGCATCCGAATTCTCTCAGATCAGGTGGCCAATCAGATCGCCGCCGGCGAGGTGGTGGAACGGCCCGCGTCTGTCGTCAAGGAGTTGTTGGAGAACTCGCTGGATGCGGGCGCGACGCGCATTCGCATTGAGGTGGAGGGTGGTGGACGCAAACTGATCCGCATCGTGGACGACGGCTGCGGCATGGTGCGCGATGACGCCCTGCTGGCCTTCGAGCGCCATGCCACCTCCAAGCTGCATAGCTCCGACGATCTGCTCTCCATCCGGACCCTGGGATTTCGCGGCGAGGCATTGCCGTCGATTGCCAGCGTCTCTCGCCTGACACTGGAAACACGAGCCGCGGAAGACAAAGCCGGGACGACTGTGGAGATTGCCGGCGGCAAGATCGTACGCGTGGAGGATGTTGGACTGCCCGTGGGCACCACCATCGCGGTACGCGATCTTTTTTACAACACGCCCGCGCGACGCAAATTTTTGAAATCTGAACAAACCGAACTGGGCCACATTGCCGCGCTGGTGACGCACTACGCACTGGCCCATCCAGAGCGTCACTTCGAGCTGCACTCCTCCACCCAGTCGTTGCTGATTGCGCCCGCAGTGGCCGGTACGGGAGACCGGCTCTTCCAGATCTTCGGTCGCGAGACAGCGGCGCTCATGCTACCCTCCGCGGCGGAGATTGACTTCAGTCGCGCCGGCCTGCCGGAGCCACCGCCCTGGAAGCGCGAGCCCGGATATGCGCCGCTTGAGCCGGGCTTTCTGCGCCTTTCAGGCTTTATCTCCAAACCGGAGTTGCAGAAGCTGAACCGCAACTCGGTCTACATCTTTGTCAACAACCGCCTGGTGCGCGATCGCGTTGTGCTGCACGCGCTGGCCGAGGCCTATCGCAACATCATCCCGCCCACCTCGTTCCCCGTTGTGCTGCTGTTTCTCGATATGCCGCCACAGGAGGTGGATGTCAATGTGCATCCGGCCAAGACCGAAGTGCGGTTTCGCCAGTCGGCATTTGTCCACGACTTTATCCGCGACACCGTGCGCAATACCCTGATGACTGCGCGGCCAGCGGCCAGCTTTGCCACTGCTCTGGGCGAGTTGCATGGTGGAATTAGCATCTCGCAGGCCAGCTCATCGCTTCTGCTGGATGTCAGCCCGATGCCGGGTGCGCCGGACGATGTGATATTTTCGCCGCGCACTACCGCTGAGTCTGCAATTGTCGTGCAGTCTGAGGGTTCCCCCGCCGCCGAAGACATTGACATCTTCATGTTGCGAGAGTCCCTTGTGCAACAGTCCGCTGCCCGACTCGCCTTCAGCGACCAGGGCATCTCCGTGGGATACGAGGAGGAAGAGCCGGAGGACGCGTCCTGCAGCAGTGAAGGAGCGGATGCTGGTGCTGTGGGTGGGTCTGAAGACACGACCCTGACGGCACTCACCACGCTGAAGCCACTGGGCCAGTATCGCGACTCTTTCATTCTGGCCACCAATGATGAAGGATTGTGGATCATCGACCAGCATGTGGCGCACGAGCGCATACTATTCGAAAAGATACTGCATGCCCGCGAAGTGGAGCAGGTGCAGCGCCAACGGCTATTGATGCCTCTGCTGATCGATCTGCTTCCCGCTCAGATGGTATCGTTCGCCTCGATTGCGCGCGAGCTCGACCTCAACGGCTTCGAGGCAGAGCCCTTCGGTCCGCGCACCCTGGCCATCAAGGCCGCGCCGGTGGGGCTGGAAGGCCGCGAGTTGGAGCGCATGCTGGAAGAGGTGCTCGGCGTTCCAGAGCGCGAGCAACAGCAGGAAAACGCCGAATCCCGCCGCCGCCGTATTGCGGCATCCATCGCCTGCCACGCCGCTATCAAGATCAACATGCCGCTGGAGCCGACAAAAATCGCCTGGCTTCTGACGGAGTTGGCGAAGACCGAGCATCCAATGAGTTGTCCTCATGGGCGGCCTATCGCCCTGCGATATTCTCATAAGGACATCCAACGCGCCTTCCAGCGCATTTAGAATGGATGTACGACGGATTTACGAGCATATTTACACAATCCTGCACCTTGCTCTTTGAAAATTGTCTGCAACCGGCCTGAACATTGGCCCTGAACCCAGGATTTCCTCCGACGCATGCGCGAAGGATTGCTGTTGTGCCGCCTTCGCCCTGCGTCGATCGAGCCCACCAGCAGGAAGGCATCTCCCACTTTGAATAGCCCGAACAATCCGAGCAGCACCGAAGCCATCAATCCTGCAATTCCGAGTGCGGCGCAGTTAGCGGAAACGCGACTGAAGCGGTGGCACCAGCAGGGCGAGGCGTTGTTGACGATCGAAAACCTGCGTAGTTGGATCAATACCTCCGGCCTTGCTCTGTTTGTGCCTCGTCCGCAGATCGCCTCCCCCGCACCTTCGCTCGTGGAGGCTGTATTGGGTGCACCCACGCCAACCCCCACAATCGACCAAACTACAGAAGCCCGCAGCCTGCTCGCCCGCCTAGTAGCAGAGGGTCTGGCCGTGCCGCTGAACCTGCTGGGCGCAGGCCCTGGGACGGTGCATGCTGGCGCGCCGGGCGATACGCCGGACTTCGTCGCATCCACTGCGGTCTTCTCCTACATTTTCACCCTGCGCGGCGACAAGGCGTGGAAGCAGCCGCCAGCCGCTTCCGGCCCATTCAAGGTCTCGCCACTGGCGCTGGCCACCCACGATGCTCTCTCCCGCGGCGGCCCGCTCTCCGCCTACGACCTCACAGCCGAGGTAGGCAAGGAGGTCACCGAGGCCGCCATTCTGCGTGCATTAGGTGAGCTTTGGACGCACTTGCGCGTGCTTCCGCTGGCCCAGCCCGACGGCGCAGCCACACTGTGGGAGCTGAGCAGCGCGCGCTTTACTAAGCAGATCAAGGCAGGTGCCAATGCGGGCCAGCCCTCGGCGCTCTCCGCGCTGATTTCGCTCTATCTGGGCCAAGCTGTCGTTGCCAGCGAGGACGAGATTGAGAGCTTTCTGTCACCGTTGGCCTCGCGCTCGCGTATCCGCGACGTAATTCACGCACTGCTTTCGGCGCGCCAGTTGGACACCGTTGCCATCGAGGGCCGCACTATGCTTTTCGTCACCGGTTCGCTTCCCGCCTTCCTTGCGCCGGAAGCACCGCTGGTCGAAAGTGAATCGCTACCAGCCGCTGAGGTTCAGGAGATTGCAGTCGAAGCAGGGGGCGAAGGTGAAGACGCGCCGCGTATAACCAAGTTCATCCCCAAACCGCGCAAGATCGGCACCGGCTACCTAGCCAAGGCGAAGCCCACGCAGTTTGGCGC
>CAIZFH010000026.1 GCA_903932155.1 uncultured Granulicella sp.
GGTCCAATCGCAGCTCCGGGGACATGCTCCGGCGATGATTGGGTGTGTGATGGGATGAAGTCGAGTTGGATGGCAAGGTAAGTTTAGTTGGAAGGATGGAACCAGATGGGATCGAGTGCTTTCTCAGCGCAGCCACTTCTTCTGATGCTGATCTTCTTCGCGTTGATGTATTTCCTTATGATCGCGCCCAACCAGAGGAAGCAGAAGAAATGGCAACTGATGCTGAGCCAGTTGAAGAGCGGCGATAAGGTGACCACCAACGGCGGCATACGCGGGGTCATACTGACGGTAAAAGACGATGTGGTGCTGATCCGCGTAGCGCCGGACAATATCAAGCTGGAGTTTGTGAAGAGTGCCATCGCCGCAGTGACGACGGCGGACGAATAGGACAGTATCGGTTTGTAAGGCGAGAGCAGCGCCGGTCGCCACGGAAGAGATTGGATAAGGGAAGCAATGAGCAAGAATCTGAAGGGCAAGACAGCGGCTATTGTCGCGATACTGGTTGTTTTCTGCTATGGCTTTTTGGGCATTCCGCATGGCGTGACACCGACCGCGCTGCAGCAGGCGCTCACCGACCACATCAAGTTGGGGCTCGACCTCAAGGGCGGGACGCATCTTGTGCTGAAGGTGCATGTGGATGAGGCGGTGGGTTCGACTTCGGACCGTGACGTCCAGCGCCTGCAGGAAGACTTGCAGAAGGCGGGCATTACCGGGGAGACGATCCACAAGCTGGACCCGGTGGCGCATCCTGAGCAGATCACCATCAGCGGCATTCCGGCGGATAAGGCGGGCGACACGCGGTCGCTGCTGGATGGCACTGACTATTCCAATACCTACGACGTGGTGTCGAGCTCCGACGGGAGCGAGAAGCTGACCATGAAGCTGGGGGCGATCCGCACGCTGGAAGCATCGACCCTGGACCACACGATTGAGACCATCAACGAGAGGGTGAACGCACTTGGCGTGGCAGAGACGCTGGTGCAGCCGTATAACCTGGGCAGCAACGAGGTGCTGGTGGAGCTGCCTGGCATCTCCGATCCGGCCCGGGTGGAGGACGCCATCAAGTCGCAGTCGAAGCTGGCCGTCTATGCCGTGGTCAGCGGCCCGTATGAGAACGACCAGGCTGCGATGACAGCGCTGAACAACGTGGTTTCGCCGGAAGACCAACTGGTGCATGGCAACGTCACGCCCAACTCTCCCGATCAGGTTTATCTGTTGGAGCGGGCGAGCGTGGTGGAGGGAACGGACTTCCGCGATGCGCAGCCCTCGAATGACCAGAACGGCCGTCCGGACCTGGATTTCACGTTGACCACGGAAGCCGGCGACCGCTTCTACAAGTACACCTCTGCGCACTCCAAGGACAGCCCGAACCCGGGTTCGATGGCCATCGTACTTGGCAATAAGATTCGCGAGGTAGCATCGATCAACTCTGCCATTCGCGACCGCGGCGAGATTACCGGAACCTTCACCAAGGACGAGGTGGACAACCTCTCGCTGATGCTGCGAACCGGCGCGCTGCCTGCGTCGATTGAGACCCTGGAGACCCGCACGGTGGGGCCGAGCCTGGGCATGGCGTCGATCCATCAGGGAGTGGTGGCGGCCATCGTAGGCATGATGGCAGTGATGGTCTTTATGCTGGTCTACTACCGCGGCGCGGGCATCAACGCAGACCTGGCGCTGTTATTGAATCTTGTGATCCTGCTGGGATTCATGGGAATCGCCGGAGCCACGCTGACGCTGCCGGGGATCGCCGGGGTCATCCTGACCATTGGTATGGGCGTGGACTCGAACGTGCTGATCTTCGAGCGCATCCGCGAAGAGCTGCGCGCCGGCAAGACGGCGGCAGTGGCCGTGCAGCAGGGATTCGGCCACGCGTGGATCACCATCGTGGATACCCACGTCACTACGATTGTTTCCGCCGGTATTCTGTTTATCTTCGGAACCGGCCCGGTGAAGGGCTTCGCGGTGACCCTGACCTTCGGGTTGCTGGCCAACCTGTTCACCGCCGTATTCGTCTCGCGCACCATCTTCGACGCGAACCTTGCGCGAAAGGAACGCGGAGCGGAACTATCGATTTAGTAGCAGTCGACGAGTTAGTACGTTAGCGAATTAGCAATACCAGGCGATGCACGGCACGCCAGAGGAAAGCAAAGTGGAACTGTTTCGAGA
>CAIZFH010000027.1 GCA_903932155.1 uncultured Granulicella sp.
GTTTCTTTTCGTACAACTGGCCCGTTACAAAGGGGACCCTGGCCAGGACTGGCCGCTGCTGCGCGAAGCACAACTCAAGACGCTGTCTCTACCAAACACCGGCATGGCGAGCGTGGTCGATATCGGCGATCCAAGAAACATCCATCCGGGGGACAAGTTGGACGTCGGGCTGCGCCTAGGCCTCGCGGCGAAGCATGTCGCGTACGGCCAGACTCTTGTCTATTCTGGCCCCATCTATGATTCGATGAAGGTCGACGGCAACACCATCCGCGTTCGTTTCACGCAAACCGGCGGAGGCCTCATCGTCGGCAGCGCACCGTGGGTTCCTCCCGGCCTTACGGCGCTGCCTACGGATAAATTGATCGGTTTCTCCATTGCGGGCGCCGACAAAACGTGGGTCGCGGCCGAGGCGAAAATCGATGGCAATATGGTCGTCGTCTCCAGTCCGCAGGTCGCAACACCTCTCGCGGTTCGTTATGGCTGGGCCAATGCGCCCGAGATGAATCTCTACAACAAGGAAAACCTCCCGGCTTCGCCCTTCCGCACGGACGACTGGCCAACGACGCCTGAGATACCGCGGCTGCTGCCTGTGACTCCTGTTCCTACTCCTGCCGTCGCACCCTCTGCATCACCGACTGCCAAATGAAGGAGGCAAAATGCCCATCTGGTGTTCCGGCAGCGCCCTTTGACCTATGCCAATGAAAACGCTCCACTCCTCAAGTGCAGCACTTGAGCAACTTCCGATGCCGCAAGCTGATTGACGAGGTGCTCCCCATCCTTCATGAAGGCCGCAGTTCGGCTTGAAGTCTCATGTCTTGTGAAACTCTTCCACGATCAGGTTTTCCACCGGGAAGCCCAGACTGCGGCAATGTTCGAGGATATGGAGGTAGGTGGTGGCAGGCATGACTTGCTGCCGTGCCAGTATCCAAAGACATTTTCTGTCAGGCGTGCCCACTGCAGCAGCTGAATAATCCTCCGCAAGCCATACAATGAAGTAATTACCCTGTCTGGCACGAGGTATGAAAACTGAAAACCACTCGTTAAAACGCACTTCAAACACCGCATGGGTTTGTAAATCGATTGCCGTTGCAGTCCCGCGAACCTGTGTTGGTTTACCATTCTTAATGGCACGGTTGGTCACAGAAACGGTGCCATCCGATTTCAGTTCATACTCGGCGGTCGACTGAGTGCAGCCGCGTTGAAAGAACATCGGTAGACGCGCGATCTCCTGCCACTTGCCCATGTAACGTGCCACCTCAACGTTGGGGACGGTGGCAAGCGGCTTTTTGAGAGACGAAGCGCACGCGCTGAAGAGCACGGGTGCAGATAAGAGAAGAGCAAGCTTGGCGCGCATGAATCACCATAGCACGCTTTCATTATCGGCTCCAAGCAGCGTCTTGAGCATTCGGAGTTGTTTTGGTGGCAGACCCGGAAATCACAGGCCTTTACCACCCGCTGGGAGGAATTGCTGGTGGCGCAGGCGTAGAAGGCAACAAAGGCCCATCCGGCTGTATCGAACTGATACATCTGTTACACCAATAATTCTTTTCCTTTTACTGGTGCTTTTAGCTTTCAGCAGTTATCGAAGCGACCCGTTAGTTTCACTTTTCCATGCTCACAATTCGCAATCTAAAAAAAAC
>CAIZFH010000028.1 GCA_903932155.1 uncultured Granulicella sp.
AACTCCGGCTGGAACGTGTGCTTCACATCGTGGCGCAGCAGCCGCTTCACAAATCCAGAGTCGAACGTCCGCTCCAGTACCGGAGTCCGCAGGTCCAGTTGGACCTCGACATCCGCGCGGTTCAGATTGGCCTGGCTCTCCACCTCAGCCACCCCCGGAACCGCCGGCAGACGGCTGCGACTGTAAAACGTCTCCCGCGTGGCCACCGAAGCACGCATCCGCCAACCACCCCCGCCAAACGGGTAAGCCAGCTCCGGACGCACATCCAGCCTCTCCGTCATGCCGCCGGTTACAAAGTTCGGCTGGACCCGTTTCAACATCGCCACCGAGCTGTCCACGTTCCACTGCAGCCCGGTCGTCCCCAGTTCATGGTCCACGGTTGTAAACTCCACGGCCGGCGCATGAAAGATGTGTACCTGTTGCTCCGGCAGTGCCGGCGTCCCCACCCGCTTCTCTCCCTGGTAGCGGTCCGCCTCCAGCGATAGCGCAATGCCGTTCCACTCGTGCGTTCCGTATACCGTCGATACCACGTCGCTCGACACCGCCTGGTTGAAGTTGGTGGAAAATGCCTCGCGATAAAGGAACGAGCTGAGATACTCCACGTCCGCTGCCACTCTCATCTGCGAGCTGGCGGATTCCGTGTTTGTCCCCTGCGTCGAGTCCGGTAAAAAATCGCGCCGCGCGGAGAACGTCACATCCTGGCCGCTCTGGTTCGTATACACGCCGCCTACCGGGGTATACCCGTGGTCTTGCAGACCGCTATAGCGCGCATGCGCCTGATTGTCGCCCAGTCCGTGGAATCGGAAGCTCGCATTCTGCTCCCAGCCACGGGCCGAGTAATAGATCGTACCCACCGTCATGTCCGTGCTGCGGTTGATGGGCCAGTAAACCTGCTCGCCTACGGTAAGCCCTTTACTGGAGGAGTCGCCCAGCACCGGAATCAGCACCCCGCCCTGCCGCGCGTTGGCATCCACCGGATGGGTCACATACGGCAGCCAAAGCACAGGAAAGTTCCTTACCCGGAAGACGCTGTTGGTCGCGCGCGCCTTCTTTCCATCCACGCTGAACTCGGAGGCGGACAGCAGCCAGTCAGGGTTTGCTAACTGGCACGACGTCACCGTGCCTCCGTAGATCTGGTACTCCTGCGGCCCGCTCTTCTCCACCAGCCTGCCGCTGAACAAAAACGGATTGCCGTTGGTATAGATGGCGCGCTGGCCTACAATCGCCGCGCTGGCCGCAGGCTTCTGACGCAACCCCACGGAACCCGTCACATCGTAAAAGCGCCCCACCTGTGTCTGCACATTGATGGTCCCATGGCTGGCGTGAATGCTCTCGTCGTTCTCTCCGCCGCTGACCACAAGATTCCCCGTCAGCGTCACCTCGCCCGACAGTTTGTCGAATTCAATGTGGTCCGCCCGCAACGTCCGGTGGTCGCCATAGGTCAGCACGACATGCCCGTCCAGAATGGAGACATCGCCCTTATGCGATTGCGTATCCGACTCCATCTGGATCAGCGCGCGATCATCCTTTGCCGCAATCGGCTCCGCTACCGGATAGGAGACCGCGCCCGTTTCGGCCGGGGGTGCCGCACTCGTCACCTCCTGCGCAGCAAGATGCGTAAAACTTGCCACGCCCCCCGTGATACTTATGAAGAAGCAAACACTGCTCAGCGCCTTCATAAGGCTGAACCAGTCGATACCATGTCTCGCGCGCACCACTCTTTGAGGGTATAGCAATCTCGGGTTGCTGGTTCCGGGATCGACAAACAGGAATGGCTTTTACAACCAGGGGCAAGCTACCCGTAGATTGCACCAGGAACGATTACACGGAAGTGATTTGAGCAAAATGGGCGCCGCTCTACTTGATACCGTCCCGCTCGACCCGGCCCTTGCCGAAGCGTCCAGCGATTTTCCCGCCGCGGCCACTCACGCCGTTCGCACACTCGCGTCACCCGTCTCCACCGAGACCCTTCGCCGCCAGGTGGCCGAGCGCCTGGCCGCCCATCGCAGACGACGGCCTCCGGCACTCCCGGAACTCGCTTGCACGCCAGCAGCGCAGCCTTCCGCACCATCCCGCGTCGCTCGCATCGCCGCAACCGTTGCCCAGCGCTACGCCAAATCCCTCAGCTATCGCGCCTACCTTGCCGCCGAGGCCGAACGCGCCACCCAGCAGGCCCAGGCGGCGGCCCACATCGCCGCGCTCAATGCACAGGCTGTCGCCCTGGCCCAACAGCAGCTCCTGGACTCCTTCCAGCAAGAATCGCTCCAGCAAGATCTCATCCTTCAAGAGCCAATGCAGCAGGATGCTCCCGGTCAGCCGACCCAAGACGAAGCGGCGGTCGCACTGCCGCACGCGCTCTCCCTGTGGCCGGAGGACGAACCCTCCGCTGCGCCGGGCCCGCGCACCCGCTCCGCCAATCATCCGGGTACCCCGTCCTCGGCAACAGCTTCAGCATCGCCTAAGGTGGGAGCCGGCCACTCCCGTTCGCACCACATCCACGCCGGTCCGCAATCCTTCGCCTCCGCGCCTCCCGGCCTTACCGTCCGCCTCTTCGGGGACGCCGCCGCATCGCCCCTGCTGGACGCGGCACATCGTCGCCTCGCCTCCTCGCTGCACACCTCCAACAACAGCCTCCGCACCCGGCAGGAGCAGGACCGCAACGAAGCCGAAGCACGCATGCTGGATGAAGAGATCGCCTTCCGCCAGTCGCCTGTGTTTGAAGAACCCATCGGGCCGCCCACGCCGCTGCCCGCAAATCTGATCGAGTTTCCCCGCCAGTTAGTCGCCACCCGCAAGGCAAGACCACACTACGCAGAAGGGCCTCTGTTCGCCGCGGACGTTCCCGCTCCAGGTCAGAGTCAGCTGCGCATCTTCGAGGTTGAGCACGCGCAGATCTGCACCACGCCCGTGCTGGCCGAAGCCCCCGCGCCCCAGTGGACCTCGATCTGGCTTGATACACCCGCCCCGAAGTCCTCAGACACCGCCGGAGAAACTGCCACCGACCTGCTCCAGTCCGTCGCCAGCCCCCTCGCAGTACCCGCCGCCCATGCAGCCCCTCTGCCGCAGATCGCTCCCATCGCACGCCGCCTCAAGGCTGCGGCAATCGATACCTCGATCCTTCTCGCCGGATTTCTTGCCTTCGCCGCTGCTTTCCTGCTCGTCGCCTTCCGCTCCATCTCCTGGCACGCTGCCGCGGCCCTCCCCGACGTGTCCCTCACCCTCGATCGTCCAACAGCCCTGGCCCGCCTCATGGCCAATGCCTCCGCGCAGTTCACGGCCCACACCGGACTTCAACCCAGTGTTGCCCTTGCCTCCAGCGCCCTGGTCTTTCTCCTCTTCTATCTCCTCTACCACTCGCTCTTCTTCTCTTTCTCGGAGTCCACTCCTGGAATGCGTTGCGCCCGCATTGGCCTCTGCACCTTCGATGACGAGAACCCCACCCGGCGCGCCATGCGCCGCCGCATCCTGGCCGTCCTCGTCTCCGCCTGCCCGCTTGGCCTTGGCCTCCTCTGGGCCACTCTCGACGAAGACCGCCTCGCATGGCACGACCGCCTCACCCGCACCTACCAGCGCAGTTACTAGGGACAAGGTGCTAGGGACAAGGTGCTAGGTGCTAGGTTCTAGGTGTAGATCATGAAACGGCTGCCGAAGCGGGCGCCCGTATTTCTGTGCCAAACGAGAGTTTGCGATCGAAATTCTTCTGTACCTGGCACCTAGTACCTAGCGCCTAGCACCTGTCCTTAGAACGTCGTACTCACGGTCAAACGCAGCGTCTTCCTCGGTTCGCGCAGTTCGTAGGCAGCACCGTATAGCTGTAGCGCCTGTGCATAGGTATACTGCCCGGCAGCCGTCTGCATCGGGAACAACGAGCAGAACTCGCCGGGAACGCCATTCGGCCCCGTGCAGGTCGTCGGCATTGCCAACTGCTGCGGCAGGTTCTTGAACAGCCGCAGCGGGTTGTACGCAAAGTACAGCCGGAAGGGCGCATTCACAATCGGCAGGATCACCTGCAGCTCCGCGCCGCTGGACATGCGAGCCACAAAGTTGGTTCCCGGTACCGTGTTCAACTGCCGCGCCGCCAGCGCCGCCACCGACTGGCCGCCGTAACATGCGCCATTGATAAATGTGGGGCAGCCATACTGTGGACTCGCCAGCACAGATACCCCAGCCGCGCTCTGCAGTAGTTGTCCTGCCTGCAGATCGCCAGTCAGTCCCAGGTCGGTAAAGAAGTTCATGCTGACCGTGCTCACAATCGGGATCTGGTACTGCACGTTCGCAGTGATTTGGGTGTCGCCACCCACCGAGGCCAGCCGGTAGATCGGCAGCGGTATATGGATATTGCCCAGATTCGGGTTGGTGGGATCGCGTGGCACCGTCGTGCCATCGGGATTGGTCAGGTTGAACTGCACGTTCACCGGAACAAACGTATACGGCGAGTTGGCGCGAATGTCGAACCCGCGCACATCCGATTCGCCCCCGCCATAGATGCGGTTGGTCGGCGGCGCAACCTCCCCGCCGAAGCCTGAGATATGCGCAAACAGAAGGCGTATGCCCAGTACGTTGTGGCCCTCGCGGTCGATCCGCAGCCCACGCATCGGATAGAACTGCCGGAAGCTCGCCACCGGAGAGATGTACTTCACGTTGCCGCCCGCGCCTGCTATCTGCACCGACACGTTGAAGTCGCGGCCAGAGTGCCAGCCCAGCGAGCGGTCCAGACTGGAGTAGGTAAAGCTCGGCGCAATCGTCGACGTCACAATCCCGTTCAGTTGGTTCTGCCCCTCCACCCCGGACCGGAATGCAAGCGACTGGAATATGTTGCGCGTATTGTCATTGAACGTTGTTACGGTTGAGCGCGATAGAGCATACGTCACGCCAATCCGCGTCACTCCGCGTCCCGCCCAGAGATGCTTCAACGGCTCGCTCGCAGAGGCCGTAAACCCGTCCGTCGACGTGTTGTAGTTGGTCAGCAGGGACTCCTGTGCCGTCGATACATTCGCGCTCGCGCCATTCGCAATCGAGTACGCCTTAGCAGGGTTGTAATCCGTCTTCCGCGAGAACAACTCCGCGCCCACCGAAATCGGCTTGTTGTGCAGATACGGCTCGTTGAATCCAAAGCTCACATTGCGAGACAGGTCCCCAACATTCGCCGTCGCCGACAGCGTCTCCCCCAACCCCAGAAAGTTGTTGGTCGAGTAGTTCAAGCCCACAAACGTACCCGACAGTCCGCTGATGCCGCCGTTCAGGCCGATCGTGTTCTTGCCCTTCTCCTTCAGCTTCAGCAGCAGGTCCACCGTCCCGTTGTCCGCGTTCTGCCGCGTCTCGGTGTCGTCATCGACCTTCAGAACCTCAAAGTAGCCCAACTGGTTCAGCCGCTGGACCGACAGGTCCCAGAGCTTGCTGTTGTATACCTGGCCCTCTTCCAGCAGCAGCTCGCGCCGGATCACCTTGTCGCGCGTCACCGTGTTGCCCGCAAACTCGATCCGCGAGACATAGAACTGTTTGCCCTGCTCGATATCGATATCGAAGTTCACCAGCTTCTTGACATCGTCGATCCGCGGCTTCGGGTCCGGCACCATGTTGATGTAGCCCTGGCTGCCAAACGCGTCGCGCAGGTTCTTCAGCCCCTTCTGGAACAGGGTCATGCTGAACCACTCGTCGTCCTTCTGCGCGAACGACGCACGTAGCGCCTTCACGTTCCATTGCCGGGTGTCGATTCCCGTAAAGTTGATCCCACCCAGCTTGTATCGCCCGCCCTCGTCCACCGGCATCAGGATGTCGATGCGCTTGCCGGTCGAAGGCCGCAGCGTGAACCAGTTCAGACCGCCCTCGTCCCGAACTTTGGTCTGGGCTTCGCTGGTCTGCGCGCGGAAGTAGCCGCGGTCCTGATACGCCATGCGCACCCGCTCCGTGTCTTCGTCCAGCTTGCTCGCGTCGAAGGTCCGCGCAAACAGGTTCTCCAGAATGATCGAGTGTGGGAGTCCGACCGGCCGCGTGTTCACCATCGCGTTACGCAACGTCCGGTCGCTCAGATTAAAATTACCGTCGAAGCCGATCTTGCCCACCTTCACCGTCGGCCCTTCTTTCACCCGAAACGTGATCCCCACCGACGCCGGTGGAATGGTCTTTATCTCTGTCCGGACCGTTGCAAACTGGTGTCCATGCTCGCTCAACAGGTCCTTCAGCACGTCCTCCGCCCGCTTCACCCGCGTCGGATCGTACTGACTCTCCACCGACATCCCAACCTTGGCCTTCTTATACCGGTCCTGCACATCCGATTGAGTCACCGAGTTCAGTCCCACATAATCGATCGAGCGGATCGTCGGCTTTTCCCATACATACACAATCAGTTGCGTGCACGCAGCGGTGTCCTCGCGCTCAATCTGGACTTTGGTGAAGTACCCCGTGTTCCACAGCGAGTTGAAGTCGCGCTCCACTGTCGCCGCGTCATACGTGTCCCCCTGATGGCTGGACATGCGCGCCAGAACCGAGTCCTTCGGGATCCTGCGGTTGTTGATCACCTGCGGCTGGCACAGCACCTGCCCACCCGTCGTCGCCGCCGCCGTACTCGTCCCGCCTGTCCCCTGCTGCGCCCGCGCCGCGGTTGCCGGCACAAAGACCATCACCGCCGCGACCACAATGGCAGCCGCAATGCAGAATCGTCTCAAGTAGTTCCACGAACCTTGTTCCCCGCAGCCTGCGCAATCTCGCCGTGCTGCCGACCGCAATGTATCTGCTCCGCCACAGCACAGGGACTGCGGAACCTCTCCGGAGCGCGGTCGCACAGACGTTAGCTTGATGCCCAGGAAACTTCCGTTCACTCGCTTTACCGTAAAGATACGCACACCCTCATTGCTGCCAAAATCGCGCCCCGCTGGCTCCCGTGGGGAAAGCTCGATTATATGGGAGCAATGCCGCTCCTTGCGAATCGGAAAAGCTTCCGCCGTCAACATCAGCCCCACTTGCCCTGACCGGAGGCTTTGCTTAGTTGGAAATATGGCCGGAATCTTCGCTCCCAACCCAATCCGTCATCTCCCGCCAGTCGCCCCGCGCCCTACTCGTCCGCCTCGCCTCAGCGACGCAGCAACTGAGCGAACCGCGCCTCCACCGCCTCGTCGTCCAGAAAGTTTTGAGGACTCGCCGGGCGACAATGCTCACAGCATCCCGCATCCTGGTCCAGCAGATGCATCGCCGCTTCCAGCAGTAGCTGCGACGACGGCTTGCCCGCAACTAACGCCAGTAGTTCGATCCGCGCGCGCTGCTCGAAGTTCAATGCAATATTCACGAGCCCACATTACACGTTTGGGGGATGTCCCTGTCAATCGTTCCATGCTACCCGGTGCCCGCCGTCGCCCAAAACAGAATCCGTAGAACGCCTCGCCTCCCCCGCCATCCCGCCGTCTGCTAAATCAATCCCCCATAACCTCTGTAGAATAACGAGGTCGAATCCGTCCGGCACACAACCGGCTTCCAATCGATTTCAGAAAGGCAGGGCAACTCTATGGCATCCATAATGGCAGGCAATCCAGCGTTGAAGAGCGTGCATGCGCAGATCAAGACGCGCATGGAGAAGACAGTTGAGGACTTCCGCGCCAACCTCCTCTCCACCCGCACCGGCCGCGCAAATGTTCACATGCTCGACCAGGTCAAGGTGGACTACTACGGCACCGACACACCCATCTCCCAGGTCGCCCAGATATCCACCCCCGAGCCGCAGATGATCCTCGTCTCTCCGTGGGAGGCCGCCATCGTCCCCGCCGTCGAAAAAGCCATCCGCACCAGCAACCTCGGCTTCAACCCAATGCACGACGGCAAGGTCATCCGTGTTCCCGTTCCCCCTATGACCGAGGAGCGCCGCCGCGACGCCGTCAAGCACCTCGCCGGCGTACTGGAGGACCACAAGACCGCCATCCGCAATATCCGCCGCGACGGAAACGAGCACGTCAAGAAAGCGGCCAAGGACAAGCTCATCTCCGCCGACGACGAAAAACGCGCCAGCGAAGAGGTCCAGCAGCTCACCGACGCCGAAATCCGCCGCATCGAAGACTTCTTCCAGGCCAAGGAAAAAGAGATTATGACCGTCTGAAGCCGGGCGGAATTAAACTGCTTAGAGCAGTTCGATAAACTGATCGACAGTCATCCCAGCCGCGCGAATAATCCCGCGAAAAGTGCCCGGCTTCACCTCGCGATGTTGTGGGATGGAGAGCGTCGCTCTCTGCCCCACTTTGGTCAGAATGACGTGGCTTCCTGTCTGGCCCTCG
This sequence comes from uncultured Granulicella sp., assembly GCA_903932155.1. Taxonomy (GTDB): domain Bacteria; phylum Acidobacteriota; class Terriglobia; order Terriglobales; family Acidobacteriaceae; genus Edaphobacter. The sequence continues at coordinate 8,259 of CAIZFH010000028.1, forward strand.
CGGACCTACCCGGCTCGAAGGAAAACCTTCACCGCCTCTTTGCCCGAGATGTTGGCAAGTGTGCCCATGCACCAAGACTAGAGCATTTAAATGATATAAAACCGGCGCATACTGTTGGAAACTGAAAAACTGCGCTAGATGGCAACAACAAGAGATGCGCGATCCTGCGATAGCGCGCGCATGGCCTTCCGGTCTTCCGCCCAAAGCCAGCCCGTGATCGCTTCCTTGATGTTGGCCAAGGCCTCCTGCTCGTCCTTGCCCTGCGAGATGCAGCCATGAAGCGCAGGGCACTCTACCATAATCCAACCATCTTCGACCGGTTCCATCGTGACGTGGAAGATCATCGCTCGCCTCTCATTTTCAGTCTCCCGCATAGTAATCAATTCGACGAGCCGATCGTTCAAGTCGTGTGGTCCAGCACGATCTTCCAGCCGTCGCCCGTCTTCTCCAGCACCATCGAGAAGGTCCCGTCCGCCCCGCCACCCTCTTTCTTGGCGCGCTCCAGATGGTACTTGCCCAGGCATACCGCAACGCTCTCGCCCACCGTATGCACCTCCAACTCCGAGAACCCCAGCGTCCCCATCGACGCCGCTGTCGGATAGTCCAGCTTGTACTCCGCCACGATCTGCGTGTAGCCCTCCACAATCTGCTTGCCCATGAAGGCCGTCGTCGCGGAGTCCTTGTACCCCTTCACAAAGCCGTCCAGATCGCCGCGGTTCCAGGCATGTTCCTGCGCCATCACTGCCTTGGCCACGTCCAGTTCCTCACGAGTCGCCGTGTGCAGCGGATCGCCCGCCTGTGTCTTCTCCTGCGCAACGGCGCAAGCTGTAAACATCATCGCGACTGCCAGCACGCACACCGCCCCGCGCAGCAATCTGCCAAATGCACTTTTTACCCCGCCCAGTGGATCGCCGCCCATAGCATCACCTCGCGTGCGATGAGTGTAAATGAACCTGCATGCATGAGGACGGGTGACCCACATTTCGCTTTTGAGAAGTGGGTTTTCTGAACCCTTATGCCAGCCCCGTGCTCTCGGCCTGCTCCTGAGCGTGGTAGCTGCTGCGCACTAGCGGGCCGCTCTCCACATGGCGGAAGCCCATCGCCAGCGCTTCGTGTTTGAGGAACGCGAACTCGTCCGGCGTGTAGAAACGCTGCATCACCAGGTGGTCGCGGCTGGGACGCAGATACTGCCCAATGGTCAGGATGTCCACCCTCCGCTCGGCCAGGTCGCGGAAGACCGCTAGCAGCTCGTGCATCTCCTCGCCCATGCCGACGATGATGCCCGTCTTGGTCACCTGCGTGTGACCGGCCTCCGCCGCAATCTCCTTCGCCCGCCGCAGGAACTCCAGCGAGCGAGTATATCGCCCGCCGCTCTTGGCGATTGCGTACAACCGCGGCACGGTCTCGATGTTGTGGTTCAGTATCTCCGGCCGCGCCGCCATCACAATGCGCAGCGACTTGTCGTTGCCCTGGAAGTCCGGCGTCAGCACCTCGACCCGGCAGCCTGTAGCCTGCGCGCGAATCTCGCGGATCACCTCCGCAAACGCGCGTGCAGAGCCCAGATTGTCGTCGTCGCGGTTGACGCTGGTAACCACCGCATGCGCCAGCCCAAGCTGCGCCACCGCGTAGGCCACGCGCCGCGGCTCGTCCAGGTCGATCGGCTCAGGCCTTCCTTTCGGGACGGCGCAAAATCCGCAACGCCGTGTGCATAGGTTGCCCAGCATCATGAAGGTGGCCGACTTCTGGTTCCAGCACTCGCCCAGGTTGGGACAGTTCGCGCTCTCGCACACGGTGTGCAGCTTCAGCTCGCGCGCCAGCTTCTTCAGGGCGTGGAAGGTCTCGCCACCCGGCGCACGCGCCTTCAGCCAATCCGGCTTGCGTACGGGCCGGCGCGGCACAAGGTCGATCTGCACGAGTGCTTCAGCAATCGGCGGCGTCATTGCATAAATTGTATCGCCTTGCAGGGCCACCAGCCGAACACTAGGCAGCTTGTCGCACGGCATCTTGCACGGCCGCGCGAAAAAAACTTCAAACTGCCGATAAGCAATGTACAGCGGCACAGGCTGGCAAAGCGGACACCGACGGGCGACCGGAGCGGTGCCGCGGACCTGCGCGCGGAGGCGAAGGATGATTGGCCAGTCGTACGAAGAGCGCGGCTTCTGGGAGACAGTATTCAACAGCAGCGCTGCACTTGAGCCCAACCAGACCCAGCACGCATGGGCGCTGGCGGAAGAGATTCAGCGGTTGGTGGGGGGCGATGCGCAGCCGGACAGCCTCTTCTTTGAAGAGAGCTGGAGACACGGAACGCCGACGGCGGTGGAGAATCTGCGGCGCAGACGGCGGCAGCAGACGGGGAGCGCGACAGGGAGCTACAGCTTCCAGCAATTCGACAACTATGGCGCGCAGTCCTACATGCAGCAAAGAGAGTTGTATGCGGACCTGTTTCCGCCGGCAAAGGACAGAGCGGCAGCGGCAAAGCCCGTCGCGGAGTGGCTGGAGTGGCGTGGCGAAGAGCCTGCCGCGCGGACGGAAGACGCCGCAGGGGAATGGGAGCCGTTTGCAGCGGAGAACAATAGCCAACAGACGATAGGCGCTGAGATTCCGATGACTTTGCACATAGCTTGCCGCTTGCTGGGAGTGGAGGCAGACAGCTCGTGGGCGCAGATCAAGAAGGCGTACTGGCGCATGGCTGGGCAGTGGCATCCTGACCGGTTGCAGCAGAGCAGCGAAGAGATGAGGCAGTTCGCCAACGAGCAGATGATCGCGATCAACCAGGCCTACTGCCTGCTGCGCGAGCAGAGGATGCAGCAGGCTGCGTGAGGCGGGCGATGCGGACCGCGTTGCCACTACAGACTCGCCAGCAGCGCAGCGAGTAGCGCGGTTCGTGGAACGATGTGGTCAATGAGGATTGATTCGTGCGCGGCATGCGCTCCTTCGCCGACAGCGCCGAGGCCGTCCAGTGTTGGCACGCCGAGTGCGGCGGTAAAGTTGCCGTCGGAGCCGCCACCGGTTGAGGCTTCGTCGAGCTGAATGCCGAGCTCTGCGGCGAGCCTGCGGGCCTGTTTGTAGAGCGCGACCGTCCCAGGTTTGCGCTCCATGGGCGGACGGTTGATGCCGCCGGTAATCTCCAGCTTGCAGCCTGGATCGGAGCAGCGCAGACTGCGGAAGAGCCGGTCGACGCGTGCTGCGTCGCTGGCTCGGGCAATGCGCACATCTATATCCGCGAAGGCGTGTTCGGCGACGACGTTGGAGCGCGTGCCGCCGGAGATAACGCCGGGATTCACCGTGCGGCCCAGCTTCAGATCGGTGAAGCCGGCGACGGTCTGGAGCAGGCGCGCCAACTCGAGGATGGCCGAGTGGCCGCTGGTGAAGTCGACGCCGCTGTGCGAGGCGACTCCGGTGACATGCAGGCGATAGTCGCCGACGCCCTTGCGCGCGGTCTTGCAGGCGAGGCCCTGCGCGGCCTCCAGCACCAGAACACACTGCGATGTGAGCGCCAGCCGCTCGGTGATGGGGCGGGAGACGGGACTGCCGACTTCTTCGTCGGAGTTCAAAAGCAGCGTGATGGGACGGCTGATGCCGAGCTGCGCCAGTGCGCGGATGGCTGCGAGCGCCATTACAACGCCTGATTTCATGTCGAGGACGCCGGGGCCGTAAATCCTTAGCTCCCCTCGTGCTTCCGTGTCCTCCATGGTCGCAGGCATAACTCTGTGCCGACCAGCGGGAGGACGATGCGAAGCGGTAAAAGGGCGTGCGAACGCCTTGCGCCAGGGCATTGTGCGCAATGTGCCGAGCGGCCATACCGTGTCCAGGTGGCCGAGCAACAGGATGGGCTTGCGGCTGCTTCGAGCGGGGCCGAAGCGGAGTTCGAGTACGTCGCCGAAGTGCTTCTGGCGGTGCAGCTTGACGCGGCCGCCAATGGACTGAGCGAGGCTGGCGACGAGGCGAACGGCCTCATCTACGGCGGGCTTGTTGTCGCTGGGCGACTCGATGAGGACGAGGTCGCGCAGTGTGGTTGTAAGCCATGCCGACTGCGAGTTTACGGCTGCGAGGAGTGGGTTTCGATCGTTCATGGAATGTATGGATGTTACCGCAGGGGAGGGCCTCCGCAGCCGTAAGAAAGAATCGGACAGAGCTGCGCCGATTGCTACAAAATCACTTCAAGCCCCTTGCGACGAATGACGTTGAGCAGGATTAGTGCCGGACCTTTGGGTTGCTTGGTCCCGCGCTCCAACTGGGAGACATAGCCCACGGTGAGGTTGAGAAAATGAGCAAACGCGGCCTGGCTCAGGTTTGCCTGCTCGCGCAGGGTGCGGATCTCCTGGCCGCTGATCGGCTCGGACGCCCTTAGAGGCAGTGCCCCCAGATGGCGAATGGTGATCTTTTGATACGTCGCGTCGTCCATTATGCCGATGCGATGCTGGTCTCCTGCCATTTCCTGGATAGCTTCGCTCAACCGGCTAGGCGTCTTCTTCATCATGGTCAATCTCCTGTAACAGTCCTTCTTCGATGGCTTCGGCAATCTCCTCAAGCGTGGCGTTCAGCCAGTTCAAACCCACCATCCGCAACTCAAGCAATTCGTCGGGTTCGATATTGTCCCGTTCGTTCTTGGCAAAGCAGTAGAGGAAGACTGCCCGGCCCTTTGCTCGGAATGCGATGATGGTGCGATAGCCTCCCGATCGTCCCTGTCCTTGCCGTGCAACACGCTGCTTGATGAGACAGCCGCCCAGATCGGCGTCAATCAAACCCCGCTCAGCCCGACCGATTGCATCGAGCAAGCTGTTGTCCGTGATCCCTTCGTGCCGTGCAAATCTGGAGAGCCACTTCGTCTTGTAAACCTGCATGGATGCTCCCGCTACCGTAAATATAACACTATATACTATAGTTCTATGAACTATAACTACAAACCGATATTTCAACGCAGCAGACACTGACAAGCTATCGAGTTGCGCCAAGTGTGGTAATTTTGCCACACTTCGGAGATGGTTTACCGGTTGTAATCTAGTCGATAGGGTTGATGGGAGCCCTTATCTTCTGGCCCAGAAAGCACATTCCGAGCAGACCATACGGTCGGAGATAGAGTTTCGCGGCGTGGGGCTGCACAGCGGTGCGGAGGTATCGATGCGCCTGGTGCCTGCGCCTGCGGGATCGGGCATTGTCTTCCGGCGGACAGACCTGGATGGCTTCGAGATTCCGGCGACCGGGCGAAACGTCGCCAAGGTGAGCTACGCCACCAGTCTGATGCGCGGAAGCGTGCTGATCTCGACCACGGAACATCTGCTGTCGGCGCTGATCGGTTTTGGCGTGGACAACGTGATTGTGGAGGTGGACAACCTGGAGCTGCCGATCCTGGATGGGAGCGCGCTGCCGTATGTGGAGGCGTTTCAGTCCGTAGGACTGAAGCAGCAGCGGCGGCGGCGCGAGTACCTGCGCATCCTGAAAGAGGTAGAGGTGCGCGAGGGCGGCAAGTTTATCGGGGTGTATCCGGGAAGTGGCTACGGCATCGACTACAGCATCGACTTTCCCCAGCCGATTGGATCGGCGCGGTTCCAGGGCGACCTGGAGAGCGGCGACTACGCGCGGCTGATTGCGCCGGCGCGGACCTTCGGCTTCCGGGAGGACGAGGCCAAGCTGCGCGATATGGGGCTGATCCGCGGCGCGTCCGAGGAGTGTGTGATTATCCTGACCGCGCAGGGGGTGCAGAATGGGCCACTGCGATTTGCCGACGAGTTTGTGCGGCACAAGGTGCTGGACCTGATTGGGGACCTGGCGCTGGCTGGGCGGCGCATCCAGGGACGTGTGATTGCGGAGCGCGCGGGCCACGCCATGCACACCGCGCTGGTGCAGCGGCTAATGCGCGACCGCTCGGCCTGGGAGCTGGCGCATGGCTACGACGAAGTTCCTGTGCCGTCGCAAGCAGAGACCAAGTCAGCGGATGCCGAGGGAAACGCGGGCGTCTTGTCTGAGGCCCTGCCCATCCATGCATAGTGCGCGCAGGAGAGCCGGATGAAGCGACTGGCTGCCATTGCGCTGGGGTCGAACCTGGCCTCGGTGTGGGGCGACCGCGAGGCCAACCTGCGCGAGGCGGTGGCGCGTGTTGCGAAGCTGGGAACGGTGCGCACGGTCTCGTTGTTCCATGACACTGTACCGGTGGGCACCACCGATCAGCCGAATTTCCTGAACGGTGCAATGCTGCTGGAGACAGAGCTGGAGCCGCTGGAGCTGATGCGCGCGCTACTGGGCATTGAGCGCGCGATGGGACGCGACCGGGCGAGCGTTCCGGCGAAGGGACCGCGCGTGATCGACCTCGACCTGCTGCTGATGGGCGATGTGGTTCTGGTTACCGACGAACTGACGCTGCCGCATCCGGCGACGGCGGAGCGGCGATTTGTGCTTGAGCCGCTGGCGGAGATTGCGGGGGAGATGGTGGAGCCGGTGTCGGGTAGAACGGTGAGGGAGATGCTGGCGGGGCTGAGTTAGGGTTGTGGCTTGATCTGCTCCGGCGAATCCGCTTGTGCCTGGGGCGGCGTTCTGCTCTACTGTTGGCGAATTGTGGAGCGAGCGATGCAGGCGTTTGAACAGTTTCTGGTACGTTGGCGCAGCGCGGGAGTTCTGGATGAGCCCACCGAAGCCGCCATCCGCAAGTACGAAGAATCGCAGGCCACGCCATCCGGACGGCGTTGGCAGGTCATTCTGGCGCTGGTGATGGGCGGAATTCTGCTGGGCTCGGGCGTGCTGCTATTTGTCGCGGCACATTGGGACGACGTATCGCCGGGCGCGCGGCTGGCGTTAGTGATGGCCATGCTGGCGCTCTTCCACGTTGCCGGAATCCTCACCCGCGAGCGCTTCAGCGGCTTTGCCACCACGATGCATGCGCTGGGAACGGTGGCCAGCGGCGCGGCGATTGCGCTGGTCGGCCAGATATTCAATATGCAGGAGCACTGGCCGGCGGCGGTGATGCTGTGGGCGATCTGCGCGGCGGCGGGGTGGTGGCTGCTGGGCGATGAATTTCAGCAGACACTGGCCCTGCTTCTGGTGCCCGCGTGGCTGATCTGCGAACTGGGTGATCGCGCGAGCGTCTACAACGGGGCGGATGTTTATTTGTGCCGGATCATCGCGGTGCTCGGAGTGGTGTATCTGACAGCCTTTCTGCACTCGCGACGGAGGGTGGTATACGGAATTCTGTTCGCGGTGGGCTGTGTTCTGCTCATCTTTTCGACGATGATCCTCAGGCAGGGATGGATCTGGAACGGCTACTTCCACGACTGGGGCTTTGTGCCGTCCTCGCTGCGCCTGTGGGGCTATGCGATCCTGCTGCTCGTCCTGGGCTGCGGATGGCGGGCGAACCGCAAGAGCCTTTTGCCAGGGGTGGTGGTGATGGCGATGGCCTTCGTGGTTCCCTGGCTGAATGTGGTGAAGATTGAAGGCTCCGGCTGGAGACACACAGAGCCGCGAGTGGCGATGTACGCGGTGGTGGCTGCGGCGTGCGTCTTTCTTGCCTGGTGGGGCGTGCGCGAGGCGAGCCGTGCAGTGGTGAACTTCGGCGTTGCGGCATTCGCGCTGACAGTGCTCTGGTTCTACTTTTCGGACATTATGGGCAAGCTGGACCGGTCGCTGGGATTGATTGTGCTGGGCGTGCTCTTCCTCGCCGGTGGCTGGGCGCTGGAAAAGACGCGACGACGGATGGTGGCCAGCATCGCGGAGGTGACGGCATGAGATCGATGAGCCCAATCGGACGCGCAATGCTGTTGCTTGCGATTCAGGCGGCGTTGGTGTTGAGCATCGCAGGGAAGTATCTGTACGAGCGGATGACATGTCCACGGGTGTGGGTAAGGGCGGCGCAGTACGATCCAAACGCGCCGCTGCGCGGAAGGTATCTTGCGACGCAGCTTGTGGTCGATGGGTGCGAGCTGCCTCGCGATGAGGCCCATCACACGCAGTTCAATCCGCATGTGCCGGGTTTCTGGCGACGGACGGTGAGACTGGAGGTCCAGGGAGGGAAGCTGGTTCCCGTGCTGGCCAGCGACACCGACCGGCCGGAGATGACCGGCGTGTTGACCTTGTGGGGAGACAGGCCGTGCGATCGTGCGACGCTGTCGAAAGGCGTGGAGTACTTTATCTCCGATACCGCGAAGAACCCGTTTCCTCTGAAGCAGGGTGAGGAGCTTTGGGTGGAGGTAACGGTGCCTCCGATGGGGCCGCCGCGACCGATTCAGTTGGCGATGTCTAAGGATGGGGTGTTTGCACCGCTTGCATTGCGGTAGGGCGGAGTTGCGGGTTTCTTCGCTTGGGCTCCAGGGACATTTGCTGGGTGGAATTGGCGATCAGTTGACCGGTGCGTGGTGGCCCCAGTCGAAGTGGCGGCCGAGAATACCTTTGACGATGAGGTGGTCGGTGCCTGCGGTGGGGCCGACTCCGACGCCGAAGTTGATCTCCCACTTGGGCGAGACGTTAAGGTCGGTGACGGCGAAGATCTGCTGCTGCTGGTTGTGCAGCGTGTCGGGCGCGGTGATGCTGCCGTAGTCGGCGTAGTACTCGAAGCCGGCGTTGACGACCTTGGTGATGTCGTAGCCGATCTTGGCGCCTGGAGTGAAGGCCATGCCCTGAGTGACATCGGGACCGTGCCAGGTGCGCTCCAGTGCTGGGTTGACGGCGAAGTACCAACGGCCAAGGGTCTTGTCGACGATGGGGCGAATCTCCCAGGTCCAGGTGTCGGGCGAGTAGACGGCGCGCTGATAGCCCACTTCCGTTGAGAGGCTGACGCCGACCGGCCAGTGCCAACTGTCGGGCACGCGGACGCGGGGACGGATGTGGTCGCCGACCCATTGCACGCCATGGCCCGCCTGCTCGGAGGTGAAGATGTAGAAGCCGACCTCGGACCATGAGGTGAGGCCCTCGGTGAGCTCAATGGTCTCGTGCTCCTGATGGTTGGTGGGATAGACGCCGTCGATGAGGTTCTTCTGGCCCTCGGGCGTGAAGTTGGAGTGCAGCTCGACCATCAGGCTTTTGGGTTTGACGGTGTCTGCTCCGTAGACCTGGATCTCGTAGTTGCCCTGGGCGCGGGCAAGGGGGGTGAGGAGGAACAGGAGGATTAAGAGCAACCCACCCTTCGCAAATTGCGCGAAGGATGGGGCACCCGCTACTGCGAGCATCGGGCGGACGGGGAGTATCGGGCGGGCGATTCGCATAGTGGTATAGACATCCTGGAGCACGATTTAGACTCTTTTGATCACAACTATCCACCGGCTACCGCGCCCAGGATGATGAGTGGCTCTGCTCCGCTGACGATGGCGGCGGGGAGCGGCGCGTCGGGTGAGTCGAGCGAGATGTCCTGCTGGCAGGCAAAGAAGCGCAGGAAGGCGCGGCGTTCGCGGGTCGCCTGATCGCGGATGGTGCCGCGAAGCATGGGGTAGGCAGCTTCGAGCACATCGAGGACGGCTGCAATTGTGGGGCTGGCAGGCACGTCGAGCGCGACTTCGTGGCCCGCGATGCGGGCGAGTGTGCGGAGGTGCGCGGGGAGTTCGACGCGGATGGGAATACCGCTCATGCCAGGGTCTGCACTTCGACGGAGAGGACGGGCGGCAGGTCGTGGACGATGGCGTTCCAGTTGTCTCCCGAATCGGCGGACGCGTACACCTGGCCGCCGCTGGTGCCGAAGTAGACGCCGCAGGAGTCGAGCCGGTCGATGGCCATGGCGTCACGCAGGACATTGACGTAGCAATCGGACTGCGGGAGGCCCTTGGTGAGCGGCTCCCAATCGTTGCCTCCGGTGCGGCTGCGGTAGACGCGCAGCTTGCCGTCGGGGACGAAGTGCTCGGAGTCGCTCTTGATGGGGACGACGTAGAGCGTTTCGGGCTCGTGCGCATGCACATCGATGACGAAGCCGAAGTCGGTGGGCAGGTTGCCGGAGACCTCGCGCCAGTTGTCGCCCGCGTCATCGGAGCGCATGATGTCCCAGTGCTTCTGCATGAAGAGCGTGCCGGGGCGAGACGGATGCGCGGCGATGTGGTGAACGCAGTGGCCGACCTCGGCAGTGGGGTCAGGGATGTGCTGCGAGTGCAGGCCGCGGTTGATGGGCTTCCAGGTGGTGCCGCCGTCATCGGTGCGGAAGGCTCCGGCTGCGGAGATCGCGATCACGATACGTTTGGGATCGCTGGGATCGATAAGGATGGTGTGCAGGCACATTCCGCCCGCGCCGGGCTGCCACGCGGAGCCGGTGGTATGGGTGCGCAGGCCGGCGAGCTCGGCCCAGTTCTGGCCGCCGTCGGTGGAATGGAAGAGGGCGGCATCTTCGACCCCGGCGTAGACCTCGTCAGGATTGGTGAGTGAGGGTTCGATGTGCCAGACGCGTTTGAACTCCCACGGGTGCGGTGTGCCGTCGTACCACTGATGCGTGCCGGGTACGCCGTCGTAGGCGAAGTTGTTGCCAACAGGCGCCCAGGTCTTGCCGCCATCGTCAGAGCGCTGCACGATCTGGCCGAACCAGCCGGAGGACTGCGAGGCGTAGAGACGATTTGGGTCGGCGGGCGATCCCTTCAGGTGATAGATCTCCCATCCGGGAAAGTGTGGGCCATCTATCTGCCACTTCTTGCGGGCGGCATCGGCGGTAAGGATGAAAGCACCTTTGCGGGTGCCGACGAGAAGGCGAACCTTCGAGCCAATCGCGGTCATAAGTCCTCCGTGAATTGCGGGGCCCGGAGATAGCTTATCGCAGATCGGCCATGACGGCGGGGATTGCGGGGCCAGCGGGATTCATCTTGAGTCCGGTGATTTTGAGCGTCCAGGCGTAGTCGCATGGCTTATCGGCGGGAAGGGTGACCTTGAGGCCAGCGGCATCCTGGGAGAACTTCAGTTTGCCGGGGCTACCAAGCAGCGTCACGCTCTTGATCTTGCCCTTGGGAACCTGCCCATCGAGGGCTTTGCCCTTGGCAAGCGATGCGATGACGGCCGTGTCTCCGGGCCAGGATTGCGCGATGGCGTAGAGATTCTCACCCTTGACCGTAAAGCGATACTCCACGGGTTTAGGTCCGGGGGTTGCAGCGTCCGCGGCGGGCGGGCGAGGTGGCCGCGGCGAGGCTGCGGCTGGCGCGACACCGGCGTTTAGACCCGCTTCCGTTGCCGTTGCCAGCGCCGCTTCAGGGCGGCGTACGGCGGCTGTGCGCGGAGGCAGCGGAGTAAAGCCCTCGCCATCGACGATCCAGTTGTGCGTACCGTAGACGGCCTCGCCGTTAACCGCCAGCCACTTGCCTACCTCCTTCAGCGAGGCGCGCTGCTGGTCGTTGATGGCACCCTGCCCGGTGGGCGAGAGGTTGAGCAGCAGGCTGCCGTTCATGCTGAGGATGGTGCATAGCTCGTTGATGACGGACTTCGGGCCGCGGAATGTCTCCACCGGATTGGCGGCGGTGTAGCCCCAGGTGCTGCCCAGCGTATCCTCAGCGTCCCATATGCCCTTGAGTATCTGCGTCGGGCCGCGCGGATTCAGCCTTTCGAACTCCAGCACGCTGCCGGCGGTGAAGGCGGTGCTCTTGGTGAGGAAGGTGACCGGCTTGTTCCACTGCAGCGCGCGATTGTAGTAGTAGGCAGCCACCTTCAACTTCAGCGGATCGAAGTCGCGCCCATCGATTCCATTGTCGAACCAGAAAATGTCGGGCTGATACTGGTCGATCAGCTCCATGCACTTCAGCACCCAGTCCTGAAGAAACTCCTGCAGGCGTGCGTCGCTGTGGTCGGTCCAGTAGAAGTTGGCGTACTTGGGGTCGTCCAGGTCGGTCTTCAGTCCGGGGGTGGGCCGAATGAAGGTGTAATGCTCCATATTGTGGCTGGCGACGCCAAATTTCAACCCAGCCTTGCGGGAGGCGACGGCCATCTCGCCGATCAGGTCGCGGTGCGGACCCATATTGTATGCATTGAACGGATTGGTGGCGCTGTTCCAGAGCGAGAAGCCATCGTGATGCTCCACGGTGGGAGCGAAGTACTTCGCGCCAGACTCCTTGATCAGCTGGGCCAGGTCGTCGGCGTTGAAGTCCTTGGCCTGGAACATGGGGATGAAGTCCTTATAGCCGAACTTGTCCGGCGGGCCGAAGTTCTGGGTGTGCCAGGCGGAGAAGCTGGAGTACATGTACTTCTCGTACCACTCGTTGTGGTAGGCGGCGACGGAGAAGAGCCCCCAGTGCATGGTGATGCCGAACTTCGCGTCGATGAACCACTGCGGCACGGTGTAGTGTTCACGCACCGAGTCCCACGTGGGCTGCACCGGCCCCGGCGCCACCGGCGTCTTCGCTGCCACGGCTGCCGCAACGATCTCCGGCGTTACCTGCGGGCCGGATTGCGCGTCAGCAAGCCTCGGCAGCAACACAAACAGAAGCAGTGTGGACAACGCAGCAAGGCGTGGCCTGGACATCCGCATGGCTACTTCTCCTTCGGGTATCACAGCTTCATTGGGCTTGCGGCGCAGCAGGGGCGGCACGGGGCGCTGCAACCGGCTCATCCATTTTGTTCGTCCGGAATGGAAAGGCGGGAAGACCGGCGGAGTTGTAAAGATTCGCGCCATACGGGTAGTTGTCCCATGCGTAGCGAACCTCCGTCGGCGCAGGAACATCCGGGCTCTTTACCACCACCGTACTGCCGTCGATGGTGGCGGTTGCGTCCACAAACTTGCCATCCGCTCCGGCAATCTGGAACCACTTCAGCGGGCCATCGTTGGAGACGGGAACCTCCGCGGTAGACGGAGGATTGGGTGGTGAAGAGACATGCGCATATAAGCCGTCCGGATAATGCGTCGTCAGCCCCTGCGCATGCGTGAAGCTGATGCGGATTGCGCCGCTCTCCACCTTCATCCCCGTGTACAGCGGTCCGTAGAACTCCATCTTCTTGCCATATACATTGGCCAGCGCGATGCGGGCGAGCCGGTCGCACAGCGCCTCTTTGTTCTTTGGATGGACATTGGCGGAATCGCCGATGTCTAAGGCGGTGGCCAGCCCGGTGTTGGGTAAAGAGAGGATGTCTGCCTGCTGCTCGCGCACGCGCGGGTTGTTGCTGTTGTTCTTCAGCGCGCCAAGCTGTACCTCGTAGAACGGGAAGTTACCCTCGCCCCATAGTTGACGCCAAGTGGTAATCAGCGACGCCATGACATGCCCATACCCTGGGATGCCCGGATTGCCCAGGATCGATTCGCCCTGATACCAGATGGCCCCGCGGATGGCGTAGGGAAGGATGGGATTAATCATGCCGTTGTAGAGGACGGTGGGCTGATGCTGGTCGTTCGCCGGATCGCCCCCGCCGCCACGCGCACGTCGGGCCGCGGGTGCAGCGCCTGCTGCGCCGGGAGCGCCAGGAGTTGCGGGTGCTGTTGCAAGGGCTGGTGCGGGTGCTGGTGCAGGCCGCGGAGCTGGCGGAGTAGGAGGCGTTGGGTTCGCCTTCCACGCTGCCTCACGCGTATCGAAGCCTTCGACGACAGGCTTCATGATCGGGTCTGCCAACAGCGCCTCGCGTGGAATCCAGGCCTCCGCGGTGCTTGAACCGGAGGCCGACAACACGATGCCGACCGGCAGCTTCAGCGCCTGGTTCAGATTGCGCGCAAACAGGTACCCCATGGCCGAGAAGTCCGCAACCGTATCCGGGCTGCATACCTTCCACACAGCCTTGACGTCGGTCAACGGCGTGACCGTTTTCTTGTCCGGCACGGTGAACATGCGCACCTGCGGGTAGTTTGCCGCCGCAATCTCCTTCGCATCGTCCAACAAGCCATACGGTCCGGCGCGGCCCTTCATGGAGACGGGGAAGACCATGTTGGACTGACCGGAACCGAGCCACACTTCGCCTACCAGCACGTCGCTGATGGTGATGGGCGTACTGCCTTTTGCGCCGGCGATGGTCATGGTGAAGGGGCCGCCGGACTTGAGCTTCGACAGCTTCACCGTCCACTTGCCGTCGGCGGCCGTGGTTGCGGACTTGGTCTGGCCAAGGAACTTGACGGTGACCTTTTCGCCGGGCGCAGCTGTGCCCCAGATGGGCACCAGCATGCCGTTTTGCAGCACCATGTGGTCGCTGAACAGGGCGTTGGGAACAATCTGCGAGTCCTGCTGGCCAGACTGCGCGTGAACAAGGCTGGGCAGCGTCGCCAGCAACAGGACCGCGAAGAAAGCAGCAAACAAAGAGGTGCGCAAGGATTTAAGCGTGGTCATGGAGATGCTCCAAATGGATTTCCATCAAGGGATGATCGTCGAATCCCGGTCGATCAGAGGATGGTTCACGTTACTCCAGCCGCACTGGCAGAGGCAAGTCATATAGTTGGGGACTGGTTTGCGGATTGTTACATTCCGCACTTGCTTCCTTGTGCATCCTACTTGAGAGATGATTAGGGCCCTGGAAACAGAAGGACGGAGATTCGCAAGATGGAAGTATATGGCGTGACAAAGATCACCTGGGCGGCGGCTGGTTCCATGCTTGCCCTGATGCTGGCATCGTATCCCGGCGGCGCAGGAATGCCGACAGACGTGCCGCAAGTGGCAGTCTCGGCGACGCAGATCGTCGCTGCCATGCTGGCCAATGAGGACGTGGCGGCGCAGCACAGAGACCATTACTGCTACCTATCAAAGGAACGCTCCGAGCGTACCGGAGGCCATCTGTGGACGGAAAAACTGGTGGAGACGAACGCAGGCAAGGTGCGCATGCTGCTACAGGAGGATGGCCAACCGCTGAGCGCGGAGCGCATCGCCCAGGAGCGTGGACGGCTGGCCGGCGTGGTGGCCGACCCGGCGGCATTCCAGCGCAAGGAGCAGGCGCTGAAGGACGATGAGGCCCACGCCAGGACGATGCTGACATTGCTGCCCAAGGCGTTCCTCTTCGGCAATGTGCGCGAGCAGGGAGATGAACTGCTGATCGACTTCCATCCCAACCCAGGGTACGAGCCGCAGTCGCTGGAGGAGCGCGTGCTGCATGGCATGTCCGGCTCCATGATGATCGACGCGAAGGCGATGCGCCTGCACCACATTGAAGGGCGCATGCCCACGGACATGAGCATCGGGTTTGGATTTCTTGCCACCATCCACGCCGGCAGCAGCTTCGCGACCTCGCGCGATCCTACCAGCAACTCCGCCATGCCCGAATGGAAGACCACGCTGATCGACAGCGCCATCGACGGCAAAGCAGTCCTGTTCAAAGCCATTGCCAGAAACGAGCATGCCGAACACAGTGAGTTCATCCGCGTACCCAACGACATGAGTGTGGCCCAGGCTGTGGCGCTGGCAGAGCAGCCCTAGAACTCGGCGAAAGAACTCCGCGAACGGGCATACTGGATAGATGGGGCTTCCCTTTGAAATAGGCGCAGCGGCGGAGACGGGCGGACGGCGCGGCACGTTGCATCTTCCTCACGGAGATGTTCAGACGCCGGTCTTCATGCCCGTTGGGACGGCGGCGACGGTAAAAGCCGTGCCTCAAGACACGCTGGAGCAGATCGGCGCGAATGGCGCAGGCGCGGAGATCATCCTGGCCAACACCTATCATCTGACGCTGCGGCCTGGGCACGAACTGATCCGGCGCATGGGTGGCGTGCATCGCTTTATGAGCTGGACGAGGCCGATGCTCACCGACTCCGGCGGCTTCCAGGTCTTCAGCCTGGCCAAGCTGCGCAAGGTGACCGATGAGGGCGTCGAGTTCCGCTCGCACCTGGACGGCAGCAAGTATTTCTTCTCGCCGGAACACTCGATGGAGATCCAGATTGCGCTGGGCGCGGACGTGATGATGGCCTTCGACGAGTGCGTGGAGACGCCCGCAACGTGGGAACGCACGCGTGACTCCATGGGCCTGACCCACACCTGGGCCGCGCGGTCGAAGGAGTACTTCGAGGCGCACAAGCACGAAGTTCCGTGGGCGGAGGAGTTTGAAGGTGGTACGCAGACCCTCTTCGGAATCGTGCAGGGCGGAATGTATCCCGACCTGCGCCGCGAGTCGGCTGAGCGGCTCGTCGAGATGGACTTCGACGGCTACGCCATCGGGGGTCTGGCCGTGGGCGAGCCGCCCGAGGTGACCCGCGAGATGATCGCGCGCACGCTCGAAATTCTGCCGCGCGACCGTCCGCGCTATGTGATGGGCGTCGGCTACCCAGACCAGATTGCGGAGTACGCGCGCATGGGCGTGGACATGATGGACTGTGTGCTGCCTACGCGCGCCGCGCGCCACGGGCTGCTCTTCCGCAGGGCTGAGCCGGGAGAGCGGCAGCCGGTGGAAGATGCGATTGGTGAAGAGGAAAGCGGTAAAGAAAGAATCGGCGATAGTAGGACTGGCGATTCCAGCACGATCCGTATGAACATCAAGCGCGTGGAGTACGCCGAAGACCAGCGTCCCATCGACCCCGCCTGCGCCTGCCCGGTCTGCAAGCGCTACACGCGCGCGTATCTGCGGCATCTGTTTATGGCGCGCGAACCGCTGGGCGCGACGCTGAATTCCATCCACAACCTGGCGTTCTATCTCGACATTATGGAGCGGGTGCGTGGAGAGCTGGCGGTCGAAAGCGCTTATTGATCCATAGATGTGGTTTTCAATGATATACGTATAATACAAATATTATGTATAATACATATTCCAGAGAAAGGCAGATTATGGAAACGATCAGTGCAACCGATTTGGCTCGAAACACAAGCAAGATACTGGATCGGATCGTCAGCCGTGGCGAAGGGGTCGCGGTGGAGAGAAATCGCGCGGTGATTGCCCAGATCGTCCCTCCTGCGCGAGCCATGACCGCCGCGCAAGCGCTCTCCGGCCTGGAGCCGGGCCTCTCCCGAGAGCAGGCTGCACAATGGCTTCAAGACAGCCGGGTTGAGTTCGATCCTGCGGTGCGCGATCCGTGGGCATAATCCCTGTTGCCATGATCTTCGATAGCTGCATCTGGGTGGGACTTGCGGCCGGGCAGCTCGACCGGAGAGCCGTGATCGCCGCAGCCGGAGATCTCCCGGTGTTTATCTCGGCGATTACTCTGGGGGAACTCGGCTTCGGCGTGGAGTCGTGCGCCGATCCGGTGGAGCGAGCGGCACGGGCGGCCACCCTGCGGCGGCTGGAGAGACGTCCGGTACTGGACATATCACGGTCTACCGCTGCGGCGTTCGGCGTACTCGCGGCAGCCGTCAAACACGCGGGCCGCTCTCCGCGTCCACGTTACAACGATCTCTGGATCGCTGCCCAGGCAATCGAGCATGGTTATGCGCTGCTTACCACCAACACGAACGACTTCACTGGCCTTCCTGGGCTGAAGCTTGTAAGTCCTTAGCTCGCGCAGCATGTAAGGGGTAGCATGAAAATCGCAATCGTTTGGACCCCCAACTACTCGGAGCTGGATCGGGGCGTGGATTGTATGGGTTCGCGATCTTCGATACGACACCGGACGGATTCATCGCCCTAATGCGTTCTCAATTATCGATACCACGCGTGCGATGGGTAGTCCCATGACGTTGAAGTAGTCCCCGTCGATGCGGGGAATCCAGCGAGCGGCGTAGCCCTGGATGCCGTAGGCTCCGGCCTTGTCGAACGGCTCGGCGGTGGCGCAGTAGATGGCCAGCTCCTCCTCGGGAATCTCTGAAAATGTAACCTCGGTGGTCTCGACGCCGCTCAAAACACCCGCGCGCGTCACAACAGCCACACCGGTCAGCACCTGATGCGTCCTCCCGGAGAGTCGTCGCAACATCCGCATCGCGTCGGCGGCATCTTCCGGCTTGGCCAGGATATGACCATCGCAGACGACCGTAGTGTCTGCGCCGAGAACGATCAACGGATCCAAAGAAGAATCGGGTGCCCCATCCATGACGGTTTCATCGTCATGAGTAGGATTTGCATACCTTTGAAAGACTGACTGAGCTTTCTCCACCGCCAGCCGCAGAACATACGCGGCAGGCTCTTCGCCCGCGCGTGGAGACTCGTCCACGTCGGCGGATTCCACGGTGAAGGAGAAGCCGGCCTGGGCCAGCAGTTCGCGCCGGCGGGGAGAGGCAGAAGCGAGGATCAGCATCTATCTCGCAGCCGCCATCAGCTTGCGCCGTTCCGTTTCAAGGTAGGTATAGCGGATGCGGTTGATGACGGCGATGGTGGAGAAGACGGCCAGCACCCACAGGCAGGGCGCCATCACTCCCCAGCGGTTGAAGAGCGCGCCCAGGATGACGCAGACGATGCGCTCCGGCCGCTCCATGAAGCCCACCTTGCAGCTACCGATCAGCGCCTCGGCGCGGGCGCGGGTGTAGCTCACCATTACGCAGGCGGTCATCACAAAGGCCACCAGGCCGACGTAGAAGAGGCGGTTGCCGCGCGCGTAGTAGATGAGCAGGCCGAAGAAGATGGCCACGTCGGAGTAGCGGTCCATCACGGAGTCGAAGAAGGCTCCGAAGACGGAGACCTGGTTGGTCTTGCGCGCCACGCGTCCGTCCACCATGTCGAAGATGCCCGCGCCGATGATGATGAGCCCGGCGTAGAGGAACATGCGGTCGGCGTTATGTCCGCGCGCGAAGCCGAAGAAGCATGCAGCGATGGCGTTGATGACAAGGCCGAGGAAGGTGAGCACGTTGGGCGAGATTTTTGTCAGCGCCAGGCCGTTCACGATCTTCTGCAGCAGCCATCCGCTGCCTTTGCCAAATGCACTTGTCCAAGTCATGGAAGCGCCGCCCTTGAGCCCTGGCCCTGTCTATTGTTTCTGGTTCGCTGCATCCGTGCCCGCAATGTCTTCCTCCGCCACATCGTGAATGGTGGTCAGCTTAAGCACCTCAAGCTCGCGCTTGCCGTTGGGAGTCTCCACGGTGGCCACATCGCCCACCTGCTTGCCCAGCAGCGCACGGCCGATGGGCGAGGTGGTGGAGATCAGCCCCTGGGTCACGTCGGACTCCTCGCTGGTGACCAGCTTGTAGGTGATCTCCTCGTTCTTGCTGGAGTCGAAGACGACGATGGTGGCGCCAAATCCCACCTTGTCGTGGGGAATATTGACCAGGTTGACCATGGCCAGCTCGCCCATGCGCTTCTTCAACTGGCCCAGGCGCGCGTTGACGAAGACCTGGCGTTGCTTGGCCATGTGGTACTCGGCGTTCTCGCTCAGGTCGCCCAGCGCCACCGCGCGCTTGATCTCCGCCGGCAGCTCGGTGGTAAGTTCGCGCTCCAGTACTTTAATCTCTTCCACCAGCCGCTTCATAATCAGTTCTGGCATTGGGGCCTTCCGGAATCTTTCTGCGCGCGATCAGTCTCCTGCAACGGCAGGGCTGCTGCATCGAATCTTCATTATACGTCCCCGCCTCCGCGGTACAGGGGCATCCTTGGACTCTGCCTGCGGCGGTCTTTGCGGCATGGCAAGAATCTACCTGAACTGAGCATAATTGAACAGACGTCCGTACCCGCGACCTGGAAAGATATCAACAGTGTGCGGATGCGGGTTGTATCCGGGGCCAAATCGATGCGTATCCATCGAGTGCCTGCTCCGCGTGCTTTCGTTACATGGGCCGCCAGGATGGCAGGGTCAATGTCATCTTTGGCATAATTTCACGCGCTATGGTTTCCTGAGCTCAGCTTCTAGAGCAAACCGGCAGATGTCTGGGTGGGAGTCAGTTCGAGCGGGGAGGAGCCAACATGCCACGGTCCGCCAGGAAGGATCGATCATAGCGGTCGCGAGTGTCGTTGTTGATGGGCCGGGCCGCCGGGGAATCTATTTGCGAAGCGGCCAAGGAGTCCGGGCTGTATTCGTCGTCCAGATTGATTCTGCGTATGTCGAAGTTGGTTCGTTTTCCGTCCATAACGCCTCCAGAGAGTTTGGATTCTACCTGGTTCGTATGGGTTGTCTGTTCCATATTGCTCATGTCGGTTTAGATTTTGGACAGTTACGGAAAACTAATTTACACACTGGCGCATCAATATGTATTAAATTATGCACAAGATATCCCTGTTCGTTCGGGTGTCCCTCTCCCAGGACGCCCGTCAGGGAATGATGCATGTGATAGCCGGAACAAGCGGCAACCCAGGGGTCAGCGCGCACGATCGTTCGCGACCTCCAGCACTGACTCCGGTCCCAGACGCGGCGAACGACAATCGAGAATTATCCCGCGCATATAGCAACCGCATCGAGGCTTTTGTATGACCGAATATGGACTACCAATTCCCAATCCAGCTTCCGTGCCGAAGTTCGACCCCGCCATCTTTCTGGCCAACTCCGGACTGGGGCGAAAGCTTATCAGCCTGAAGGCCAAAGAGGCCTTCTTCACCCAGGGCACCCCTGCCGACAGCGTCTTCTACTTGCAAACCGGCAATGCCAGACTGAGCGTCGTATCTGAACGTGGCAAGGAGGCCACCATTACCCTGCTGGCTCCCGGCGACTTCATTGGGGAGGACTCGGT
>CAIZFH010000029.1 GCA_903932155.1 uncultured Granulicella sp.
AGTCCAAGTTCGACTCTCGACAAGTGCACTGAAGGCACCAGTTGAGATCAAGATCGGTGAACACAAGCCGACTTTCAGTTCCCGATCTGCTGTCGTTGAGTGCATTGGCGGAGATAACCGGCCAATAACTTAGATCATGCCCTTTGGTCTGTAGGGAAGACGTTATATTTTCTTTCAGTTGGATTTTCTTCAGGAGGCGGAGCCCCGCTTCCTGCCAGCATCTTGGCGGATCGCAGCAGGAAGCGGAACCCGTGTGAGGTTACGATCCTCTTTGTCCCAGTGTCGGTCGCGCTGGAGCGGCTTGCTGCCGGCTGGGCCGAAGACTCGGACGAGATCATCTTACGCCGATGCCCGGTTTGTGAACAGGATTCGATTGTTGGTCATGGCCGACGGTGCAAACAGGCGCACGACGAGCATCATGATCGGATCAGGATTCGCCGGGGCCGCTGTGTCCGATGTGGAAGAACCTTTACTTTTCTGCCGGTGTTTTCTCTGCCCTACACGCATTACAGCCTGCTGGCGCGCTGCCAGGCGTTGCTGCGGCGCTTTGTGGAGCACTGCTCGTGGGAGAAGGCATTGCCCAAGCTCCAAGACCCAGATCGGTTGCCGGATCCTTCCACTGTCCGCCGCTGGTCGAGCGGCTTGGACTGTTCTCAGCCGGCGGCTTCCTTTCTCAGCCAGACCGTTTCCCGCGTAGCTCATTGGCTGGCAGGCAGTCATCAGGCCGATGGCGAAGCGGGACCATTGCGCTGGATCACTCCGGTTCTCAAAAGCCTCTGGCCGTTGCGTCTCTGAGAAAAAACCTTTTCACCCACCATCCTTGCCTGGGATTGCCGGCGCCCTTCCCCTACGTTGGGTTCCGGAGGCGAAAAAGCGCTGTGGGCGAAGACGTCGAAACACTCAAACGGCGAACGCCGCTGCTGGACTATCTGCGGCAGCATAACTGGACTGGTCATCCTGCGAGTCGATCCGAGTTCGTCGGACTCTGTCCGTTGCACGAGGAGAGTCAGCCGTCGTTCTATGTCAACACGCGCAAAAATGTCTTTTACTGTCACGGCTGTGGGCAGGGTGGCGACCTGATTCGCTTCGTCCAGTTATGGCGCGGACTCTCTTTCCGCCAGAGCCTGGCTTGTCTTGATCCAGAGATCGCTCCAGAAGCTGATTTCAGTGCTCTGCTGGAGCAGGCCGCCGCCCTCTATCGGCAGCAGCTCGATAACTACCCCGAGGCACGGAGCTATCTGAGCAAGCGTGGACTGCAAGATCCGACCCTGATCAGGGAACTCGATATCGGTTACGCTCCCGGCGGGATATTGCGCCGTCATCTCACGGCACAGGGTTATTCGTTCGATGTGCTGCGAAGGCTCGGCCTCATTAACGCTCACGGTGCGGATGCCCTCTATCAGCGAATCGTCTTTCCGCTACATCGAGATGAGCGCGTCGTCAACCTGTACGGTCGCAGCATCGGCTCTGCCTTCGCCCATCGCTTCCTGCCCGGCGGCAAGGGAGGTCTGTATGCCTGGGAGAAGGTTCGTAACTGCTCCGAAGTGATCCTGGTCGAAGGGCTGTTCGACTATGCCGCCGTAAGGCAGGCGGGCTTTAGCAACGCGACCTGTTCGCTGGGCACGCATCTGAACGATACCCAGCTCCGCCAACTCTGTGAAGGCGACCGCACCGTGTATGTCACCTTCGATATCGATCAGAACCAGAGCGGCCAGCAAGCTGCAGACCAGCTGGTTCATCGCCTTGTCGTGCACGGTATCTCGGCACGTCGCGTTCTCCTGCCTGAGGGGCATGATCCCAACTCCTTCTTCGTTCAAGGAGGAAACGCACATCAGTTCCAGTCTCTCGTGGAGGCCGCGCAGCCATGAACTTCCGCGTCATCTCCAAGAAAACTTCCACGGGTGCACACAGCCCGATTCAAGTGGTGGAGCAATCCACCGGCAAGGGTGTTGCGTGGATCAATCGGTACCTCGACCGCGAGTATGTCCGCCGCCTTTCCAACAAGACCCTGTACAGCTACGCACACAGCCTGTTGCACTTCGTGCGCTGGTGGGAGAGCGTACATCACACCGGCGAAATCTCCGCCGCGGACCTCACCGAATCAACTCTGTTCGATTACGTGCGCTTCCAGTCCAGTCGCCAACCTGCGCCTGCTGCCTCCACCATCAACGACCGCACTGCCACCGCCGATCGTGCTATCCGCAACCAGTTCCCCGATGCTCCCTGTCAGGTCGCGCACGGCTTCCATCAGCCCTTCCTGCACCGCAGGCCGATGGGCCTGGGACGACCCAGGTTCGAGCTGAGCAGACTCCGAGTGCGAGAACCCAGGCTCAACATCGTTCCTCTCTCGGTCGATGAAGTGGCGCGCTTCTGGTCCAGTTTTCGAAATGCACGCGACCTGGCCATCGTTGGCATGATGCTGATGCAGGGGCTCCGCTCCGCCGAAGTAATGGCCTTGAACCGTGATGATGTACTGCTGTCGGAAGGTCAGCTCCGCGTGCGTGGCAAGGGCAACAAGATGCGCTTGCTGCCCCTGGCGCCGGAAACGATACAACTGCTCGATCACTATCTCCGCGTGGAGCGCCCTGATCCCTGCTCCGCTGCACTGTTCGTGGTGTTGAAAGGTCCAGCACGCGGCCAACGCATGACACCCGAAGGATTACGCTCCCTGTTCCGCCATCATCGCCGCACCACCGGCGTCCAGTTGGCCAATCCCCACCGCTTCAGACACACCTTCGCCTCGGATATGGTGCGCGCCGGCATCAGCCTGCCCGCGCTGATGCAGTTGATGGGCCACGCTGACATCGAAACCACCATGCACTACGTGAAGGTCTCGCCGCAGGATGTCTATCTCCAGTACGCGCGCGCAGCGGCGCAGTGCATCCATCCTCAGCCGAGGATCGCGTGATGCGCTGGCGCCGCCCACCGCTTCAGCATCCCCTGGCGCCGGTCTTCGCGCCCGCGGTGGAGTCTCTGTGCACGGCACTCACTCCTTCCAGCAAACGCAACTACGACATCGCGGTGCGCAGCTTCCTCGTCTATCTCGGAACGAAATATCCGAAGATTACTCGTCTCGAACAACTGCACCGTGATCCTCATATCCTCGGATGGATGGCGCAGCTGCGCGCCCAGACTCCGCCTCTGGCCACGGCAACCTGCATCGGCCGGCTCTTCGCGCTGCGCACCATCTTCCATGAGCTGGCTCGCACCAGCCATCGTGCTGAACTGGCCCACTTGCTGCTGCGCGAGGATATTCCGCGATCGCCTCACACTCTGCCACGGCCGCTCACCGCCGAGCAGGATCAACTCTTGCAGCAGGAGTTCATGCGCCGCAACGATCTGGGCGGAAATGCCTTCCTCCTGCTCCGCTCGACCGGCATGCGCATCGGCGAGTGCGTCGATCTCACCTATGACTGCCTGCGCTCTACGGGGCCGAGCCAATGGGCGATTCATGTCCCCCTCGGAAAACTCAAGACCGAGCGCATGGTCCCTGTCGATGCCTTCGGCCGCGATCTCGTTCACCGCTTGCGCTTCTTCCGCTCCCTCGATCCGCGGTTGACCGATGGACGGCTCCTGGCTCGGCCCGGAAGTAAAGTAGCTCTCGTGGTCCAACTCCGCGATTACCTGCATCAGGTCTGTCACTCGCTCGGACTTCCCACAGCTATCGTCCCTCATCAGTTCCGGCATACCTACGCCACGGAGATGCTTCGCTCCGGGATCAGCTTCCCCGTCCTGATGAAGTTACTCGGTCACGTCGATCCAGGCATGACCATGCGCTATGTCGATGTAGCCCTCACCGACCTCGAACGCGAGTTCCAACTCGCTCGCTCCAAACCAAGGCATCTGGTTCCGCAACCAAAAATATCCGCCGCATCTGCACGTACAGGCCTCGACGGCATCATCGACTCCTTAATCGCCGCTCAACATGTCATGGAGATGTTCCGTCGCTCGCTCCCAAACGGTAGTGCTCGCAATCGGCTCCTCAGGCTATCCAAACGCCTCATCAAGATCCTCGCCGAGATAAGAAAACTCCACAACACCTGAATGACAATGGGCACCGATTGGCCGGTTATGGCGATGTAGCGCGAATGGAGAATCCCAACCGGCGACATGCGCTTTGCCAGGACTAATCCGCTCGGAAAGCCTTCTTTTCCGCAAGGGCGGTTCGATAGAGCAGGTAGTATGATGATTGCCAATGGCCGACAATGTGCCGATCAGCGCCGAAGTCGTTGGGG
>CAIZFH010000030.1 GCA_903932155.1 uncultured Granulicella sp.
CAACGACAGAGATTCTGCCCGTGGACTGCGCTCGGGGCAGAATGACGGCACCAGTGGCACGCGGAATCCCACCCATCGCAAAGTACGCGATGGATGGGATTCCCGGCGCATTTGCTGGATTATTGAGCAGGGAAACAGAAGAAGCCCGACGCGGACGCCGGGCTTCTCTCTCTCATCTCTACTACCTTAATTATAGGCCGTGGAAGGTAACTAGTATGCCAAGTATTTTCAACTATTAAGTGATTTAGATGGAGCAGTTTAGATTGGTTTTGGAGGGGCGAGGGCCTTGACAAGAAAAAGTGGGTAGTGGGTAGTAAAGGACAGGCAGCGGCTGAAGCCGCGCCCATTCAAAGCAAATGCAAACTGCACCGCTCCCCGATCGTCCCGCTGCCCCAGTTCTGCCCATCCTCCGCGATATACTTGCATGTATCGCAACGGCACAAGAGAGTATTTCATCTATGCAGAAATCATCGCCTCTGGTCCTGTGTGTGGACGACGAGTTGGTCGGTCTGCGCATCCGCCAGATCCTTCTGGAACGCGCCGGCTATAAGGTGCTGACCGCCGCCGACGGCTACTCCGGACTGGAGCTGTTTGCCGCCCATCCCGTCGATGCCGTCGTCCTCGACTACGCCATGCCGGGAATGCATGGCGGACAGGTCGCCGAAAAGATGCGCCAGACGAAGCCCAAAGTCCCCATCCTGCTACTCTCCGCGTACCTCGATCTTCCCACCGAAGTCACCTCCCTGGCAGACGTCTACATGACCAAGGGCGAGGGTGCGCCTGCCCTGCTGGACAAGCTGGGCAACCTTATCCACGCCTCGCCGCATCATAAGCGTCAGCCTGGACAATGAAAGATTCGAAATAAAGGACGCAACGGTCTTGGAGTTTATTCTCTTCAAACGAACGCTGAGGCAGGTTCTGCTTCTGCCCATCGTCGCCTGCCTCGTGCTCGCATGCTTTCTCGTCTGGCAGATCACCGGGGCCAACGCCACCGTTGGCCTCTTCGAAAAGTCCGACCAGAGAACCGACCTCACTACCCGAATCGAAAAGCTCGTCGTCGATGAGGAGACGGGACTGCGCGGCTATCAGACGACCTCTGACACTCGCTTCCTACAGCCCTACTACGATGCCGAAGCCCCCATGCAGAAGGCTATCGCCGACCTCCAGTCCATGATCGGACCAAGCCAGCCACAAGACGTGGCACTGTCGCTGTACCTGAAACAATTCATCCAGGAGCACGAGACCTGGCATCAGGGATTCGCCGAACCCCTCATCGCCACGATCTCTGCCGGCGGACACACCAACGACGTCGACCTCAACCTGCAGGGCATGTCCCGTATGAATGCCATGCGAGACAGCCTCAAGGCTATTGCGTCCCAATCCGAGCGGCGCAGTCAGGACCGCATCGTCCTCTGGCGTTCGCAAACCCGCCATCTGCTCTTCCTGCTGATCGGCCTTACATTGACCATTGGCCTACTTATTGGACTCTTCACGCGCGTCCGGCTCAAGACCGCCTACGATTCCTTCCGCCAACAGCTCGACCTACAGCGCCAACGCACCCACGAACTCTTCGAGTCAGAGCAACACCTGCGTACCACCCTATCCTCCATCGGAGATGGCGTCATCGTATGCGACTCCGAAGGCCACGTCCAGATGATGAACCCGGTGGCCCAGGCCCTGACCGGGTGGACCGAGTCCGAGGCGCAGAACCGTCCCCTCGACCAGATATTTCACATTGTCAACGAGATTACGCGCCAGCCCGTAGAAAATCCTTTCCTCAAAGTGCAGCGCCTCAAGCGCGTAGTCGGAGTCTCCCAACACACAATCCTGCTGCGCAAGGACGGCGCTGAAATTTCCGTCGACGACAGCGGAGCGCCCATCCGCAACGCAGCCGGAGATATCACCGGCATTGTCATGGTCTTCCGCGATATCACCCTCGAACTGAAAACCCGCGCCGCGCTGCTCGCCAACGAAAAGCTCGCCGTTGCCGGTCGCCTCGCCGCTACTATCGCCCACGAGATCCACAACCCGCTGGACTCCGTTGCCAACCTACTCTACCTGCTACAGCATGAACCCAAAGAGGAAGAGTCCAAACAGTTCCTGCAGATGGCGCATACCGAACTGGCCCGAGTCACCCAGATCAGCCGTGCCATGCTCAGCCTGTATCGCGAATCCACCGCCCCGGTCAGCGTCAATCTCAAAGAGATGCTCGACGACCTGCTGCTGTTGATGCAGCGCCGCTTCCAGATACTGGGTGTGACGGTCTCCGCCGATCTGCCGCCAGAGATCGCAGTCGAGGGATTCCCCGCCGAGCTCCGCCAAGTCTTCACCAACCTGATCGCGAACGCAGCCGAGGCCGCAGGTCAGAGCGGCAACGTCAAAATCCGTGTCCTCCCCCAACCCGCAGGCACCGTTTCCAGTCAGACAGTGGAAGCCGGAGCCATCGTCGAAATCATCGACAACGGCCCAGGAATTACAGCAGAAAACCGCAAACGCATATTCCAACCCTTCTTTACCACCAAGGGAGAGCAAGGCACCGGGCTCGGCCTCTGGGTGTCGCAGGGAATCATCCGCAAACATGCAGGCACCATCGACCTGGACAGCCGCACCGATGGCCCAGACCACGGCACCACCGCACACGTCTTCCTGGCCTCCAAGCCAGTCATCAACCTGGGCGGTAACTAGTCCCCGGCACCCCACCCTGCCAGCAACTCACCCACCACCTGCGCCGCGCGCTCGCACGCCTGCCGGTTTACATCGAAGTGGGTTACAAACCGCACCGTCCGAGCCCCGGCTCCGCGCGCCAACACGCCCTTGGCCTGCAATGCCGCGCAAAACTTCGCAACGTCCTCTTCCTTTGGCAACTTGAAGACCACAATGTTGGTCTGCACCGACTCCAGATCGATCTCTGCCGCCTTATGCGCCGCTACAGCCTCTGCCAGCAGACGCGCGTTGGCATGGTCTTCTCCCAGACGCGCCGGCATCTCTTCCAGCGCGATCAATCCGGCCGCCGCCAGCACGCCCACCTGCCGCATGCCGCCGCCCATCGCCTTGCGGAATATCCGCGCCCGCGCTATCGCCTCCTTCGTTCCAACCAGCATCGAACCCACCGGCGCACCCAGACCTTTTGACAGGCAGAACATCACCGTATCGAAGCCCGCCGTCAGCTCCCGCACCCCAACCCCCAGCGCAGTTGCCGCATGAAAGATGCGCGCGCCATCCAGATGCACGGGCAGGCCCATCGCATGGGCGCCATCGCATATCTCCCGCATAGTCGCAACTGGCGTCACCGTTCCGCCCGCCATATTGTGCGTGTTCTCCAGGCAGATCAGCCCCGTCGATGCATGGAAGGGCATGCCACGAAAGATCGCCCCACGCACCAGCTGCCAGTTCAGGATCCCGCGCTCCGCCGCCACCGGCCTTAGCGTGCAGCCGGAAAAGGCCGCCGCCGTCCCCATCTCCCAGTTCAGCACATGCGACCGCGCCTCGCACACCACCTCCTGCCCATGCTCCGTGTGCAGCCGGATTGCTACCTGGTTGCCCATGGTCCCGGTGGGCACATACAGTCCCGCCTCGCGGCCAAAGATCTCCGCCGCCCGCTCCTCCAGCCGGTTCACTGTCGGGTCTTCGCCGTACACATCGTCGCCCACCTCGGCCGCCGCCATCGCCTCCCGCATCCTCGCCGTCGGCCGCGTTACCGTATCGCTTCTCAGATCAATCATCGCCATTTCCTTTCCCCACTCAAATTACTCCATCATCCCACCGGCGTCTCCACCAGCAACCGGCTGAAGACTTCATTCGACACCATCCGTCCCCGCGCCGTCAGCCGAACCCGGCTTTCCTCGCGCTCCACCAGCCCAGCCTCCTCCAAATCGTCCAGCGCAGCAACCGCGCCGTGTATCAGCTCCTCGCCAAATTCCGAGCGCAGCTCTTCCAGATCGACGCCCTCGTTCATCCGCAGCCCCAGAAACATCGCCTCCTCAAACCCCTGTTCCCTGCCAATCCGCTCCACCTCCGGACTCTCGAACCTCGAATCTTGAACTTCGTACCTGGCAAGCTCATCCGTATTCGCCCAGCGCACCGCGTCGTCGTCACATCGCAGCATCGAGTGCGCGTCCAGCCCAAATCCTATATACGGCTCGCGCCGCCAGTACTTCCTGTTGTGCCGCGATGCATGACCCTTGCGCGCAAAATTGGAGATCTCGTACTGCATCACTCCGCCACTCTCCAGCCACGCGCATGCCTCCGCGTACCGCTCCGCCGTTTCGTCATCCGAGGCCACCGACTCCACGCCATAGCGTGTGCCGTGCGCAAGCAGCTCGCGGCCCAGACGCGAATCCTCATCCACCTCCAGCATGTACACGCTCACATGCGGCACCGCGCTCCCCAATGCCACATCAACCGATTCGCGCCAACTCACCGCGGTCTGCCGCGGCAGACCCGCAATCAGGTCTACATTGATCTCCGCTATTCCCGCCGCGCGCATGCGCGCAATCTCCGCCAGGCACATCGCGCGAGTGTGCAACCGACCTACCGCGCTAGCCTCTGCATCCACAAACGACTGCACGCCGAAGCTGACGCGGTTCATCCCCAGGCGCAACAACTCGTCCAGCGTCTGGTCGCCCAACTGCCCCGGCGCGCACTCCAGGGTGACCTCAGCATCCGCCGTCACCTTGAACTCGCCGCGTAGTGCTGCAAACAGCCGCCGCATCTGTCCGGCGGAGAGAAGGCTCGGAGTGCCTCCACCGAAGAAGACCGTATCCACCTGCTCCGGGAGCTCCGCGCGCATCTCCGTCGTCCGTACGCGCGCCGACCGAATCTCAGCGCACACGCGCTCCACATACCGTTCCATACGGTCTGATCCAGGCCCGCCGAATACCCCAGAAGCAAAGTTGCAGTAGCTGCACTTCGCCTTGCAAAACGGCACCGAGATGTACACCCCCAGCATTCGGTCCAAAGCGCACCCCGCCCCAATTGTTGCACGCCACTGCGACGTTTCCCTGCCAGAGTTATAGTCAGGCAGCTTCGTTGGCGCGCACTGCGCTGATTGCCTTCGACCTCGATCGCATCCGCGCCGTCACCGCGCGCAGCCCCACAACCACCAGAATCACAATCAGCGGCTCAATGGGCTGGCGATAGTCCATCATGGCATGCGAGATGTAATACGTCATGGGAAAGATGAGGATCGAGAGCAGGTAAGGCAGCGCGGAGGCGCGGTCCCTGCGCCACCAATCGCGCAGGCCAATCAACATCAGCAGCGTAAGGCTGCCGCAGAAAAATACGTTGGGCAGTTGGAAGGGCTCTTCCTGTTCGTAAGTGGGGGAGAGGCTCCAGAATCCGGTCCAATAGAAGACCGCGCGGCGCAGCGTAAGCCGCACGAAAAAGCCGGGATGGCGGGTGATATAGCCCACTACCAGAGGCCGCTTGCTGGCGATATAGTCCGTCTCGCCCAGAGACCGGTACAGTCGCATCTCGTCGGGATTACTGGCCGGGTGGGTCGAGGCAATCGTGGGGTTGGTGCTGTCGCCGTTGTTGGACGACCAGAACTCAAACCAGAATCCGTCGCGCACCGGGCACACAACATGCAGCGTGCGATAGTTGCGAATGGTCCACGGCGTGAGAACAAGAATAATTCCCACCCCTGCCAATAGTCCGCTGCGCAGCACATCGCTGGAAAACCAGGAGCCGCTGCGACGCTGCTTCCACAGTTTCCACAACGGAATCAGAAGCAGCACAGGGAAGAGCGAGAAGGTTGCGGGATTGCACAGTCCGGTGAGCCCGTAGAGTGCTCCAAACCACAGCCACCGGACGGGCCGTTGCAGATGCAGGCGCAGCGCAAGCCAGAAACACGTGGTCAGCAGGAGTGAGGTCAGCGAATACTCCCACACGCGCCCCGCCGAAAAGTAGATGGCGAAGGGATAGATGGCCCAACCCCATCCCGCGAACATCGCAACCCGCGCGTTCAGAGAGAGGCGTGTCGCCAGATAGACCGGCAGGCAGGTAAGCGCGGAAAACACGCTGTTCAGCGTCAGGATGGTCAACGCGGACGCTGCCGAATAGACGCCGAAGATCCGGAAGATGACCGAAAGAAGATATGGATACAGCGGAGGCAGCAGCGCCGTGGGCCCGCTGAGCAGGTAGAACGGCGACGAGAAACCCTGGTTCCACGCGATCGATCGGGCCACCCAGCCGACTTCGTTGCCAAAGCTGTCGTAGTGCCGCGCCGGATCGGAAAAATCGCGGAAGATGAGGGCGACCACCACCATGCGTATCGCCCACGCCGCGGCCACCATCAACAAAAGACGCATCCTAGCCTGTCGAGAAAGTCGACCGTCCGTACAGTCCATCTCTGGTTCGGAATTGGGCCGAAGTGTCACTGTTGCCATCAATGCTGTTTCTTTCGGGGGGTTCACGAGCTGGTACTGGTGCGCCCAGCGAAGCACTCAGTCTGTGTCCGGTGGCGAAGAGGCGTGCATAAGTTGCAGGAAACATGCAGTAGAATCCAACGCACTTAATTTTACCCTGTTCGTCAAGCAGTATGGAAGGCGGGAATGGATATTGAGCAATCAAAGTATCATGGATACCAGTAGGGGTTTCGCTGCTGAATAACCACTCGAAACACCTATACTCATAGGCGAATCGCACATCTTGACATGCTTCGGCGACGTAGATTGACTTGAGAAATAACTTGCAACTCAGGCTTTGACTCACAACGGAGAACCATGGCGCGAGTCGTTCGATGTTCGTTGATTCAGGCTGCAAATGCCGTCCCCGCGGACCTCGAGGGCACAGCAGCGTCGCTGGACGGAATCAAGCAGGCGATGGTGCAGAAGCATGTCGCGATGGTTCGCGCTGCAGCGGCCGATGGCGCGCAGATCGTCTGCCTGCAAGAGGTCTTCAATGGGCCATACTTCTGCGCTGAGCAGACCACGCGCTGGCAGCACTTTGCTGAGCCCATCCCCGACGGGCCCACCGTTCAACTCATGATGTCCCTGGCCCGTGAGCTTGGCATCGCGCTCATCGTCCCCATCTATGAAGTGGAGGACACGGACGGCGAGGGCGAGAAAAACTTCTACAACTCTGCCGCCGTCATCGGGCGCGACGGTGCCTTCCTCGGCAAGTACCGCAAGGCGCACATCCCGCACGCAGCTCCGGGCTTCTGGGAAAAGTATTATTTCCGCCCCGGCAACCTCGGCTTTCCAGTCTTCGACCTCGGCTTCTGTAGGATCGGCGTCTATCTCTGCTACGACCGTCACTTCCCCGAGGGCGCGCGCGTAATGGGCCTGAACGGCGCGGAGATCGTCTTCAATCCCTCGGCCGTCATCGCCGGCCCCAACGACTTTCTGTGGAAGATTGAGCCGCCTGCACTGGCTGTGGCCAATGGATACTTTGTCGCCGCCATCAACCGCGTAGGGGCGGAAGCACCGTGGAATCTCGGCCAGTTCTTCGGCCAGAGTTACTTCTGCAATCCTCGCGGCAAAATTCTTGCGGAAGGTCCGCGCGACAAGGACGAGATCGTCACCACCGACCTCGACCTCGATCTAATCGCCGAGGTCCGCCGCGCTTGGCCCTTTTATCGCGACCGCAGACCGGAGTTGTATGGAGACCTAGTGAAGCCATAAAGACAGTGGTTAGTGAATAGTGGATAGTGGATAGCAACAGCAAGAACCTGGCATTGGGAGACTGAATGGCAACCGTTGAGTCATTTCGAGATCTATTGGTGTGGCAACGATCCATTCAATTGGCACTTGCTGTCTATAAGCTAACTTTTATGTTTCCAAGAGAAGAAATATATGGATTGTCCAGCCAGATACGACGTGCTTCTGTTTCCGTGGCCAGCAATATTGCTGAAGGACAAGGCCGGGCGTCCACAGGTGAGTTTCGTCAGTTTCTTGGGATTGCTCGCGGATCGAATCTTGAGGTGCAAACTCAGCTGGTAATTGTGCGTGAACTTGGATACGGGACACAAACTGAAGTACAGAAATGTGATGAGTTATCTGTGGAAGTTGGAAAGATGATCAATGGCCTACTGAAATCCTTGTGAAGATCCTGATTGTTTACTACCCACTATCCACTACTCACTACTCACTGTTTTTGGAGAGTTCATGGAGTTTGCAACAAGTCCCGAAATCGCGCAGTGCTTTCCAGACCTGCATCCGGCGATGGATGCGCGGGCCGCAGTGGTGGAGGCGAACCGCTGCCTCAACTGCTTCGACGCACCTTGCATGGGCGCCTGTCCCACTCACATCGACGTGCCCGGATTCATCCGCAAAATTGCCGCGGGCAACGTGTCGGGCTCGGCCCGAACGATTCTCGACGCCAATGTTCTGGGGGCAAGTTGCTCGCGCGTCTGCCCCGTGGAAGTGCTCTGCGAAGGAGCATGCGTGCTGCACGGCAAGCACCAGAAGCCGATTGAGATTGGCCGCCTGCAGCGCTTTGCCACGGAGACGTTTTACGATGCGGGTGGAAGGCTTGCGCTACGCCAGCGTGACGAGCGCACCCAGCGCATCGCCTGCATCGGCGCGGGTCCGGCCAGTCTGGCCTGCGCGGCGGAGTTACGCCAACAAGGCTTTCAAGTTCACGTGATCGACCGGCGCCCACTGCCCGGTGGCCTGAATACCTACGGCGTGGCGGAGTACAAACTGCGCGCCGCGGACAGCCTGCGCGAGGTTGAGATGGTGCGCGGACTGGGAGTGGAGTTCGAGACTCGCGACGTGGATGCAGCGTCACTGGAGGAACTGGAACGTGAGTACGATGCGGTCTTCCTGGGAGTGGGACTGGGCGCTATGCATCGTCTCGAGGTCGCAGACGCGCACACCGCAGGCGCGGGAATTATCGATGCGCTGAAGTTTATCGCCGCCTACAAAACCGGCACTCCTCTCAGCATTGGCCGCCGCGTGGTGGTCATCGGCGCGGGCAATACCGCAATTGACGCAGCCTGCG
This sequence comes from uncultured Granulicella sp., assembly GCA_903932155.1. Lineage (GTDB taxonomy): Bacteria > Acidobacteriota > Terriglobia > Terriglobales > Acidobacteriaceae > Edaphobacter. The sequence continues at coordinate 8,944 of CAIZFH010000030.1, forward strand.
CGGCCAAACGGCTAGGCGCGGAGACAGTGACCCTTGTGTATCGCCGCCAGCGGGAGAACATTCCGGCATTCGACTTTGAGTACGACCACGCCCTGCGCGAGGGGGTTGAGTTTCTATGGGCAACCCTGCCGACGGCGATCACAGCCAATGACACCGGGCTTGTACTCACCTGCGTGGCCGTAACTCAGGACGCAAATGGACATCTAACGTCTCAGCCAGGATCTGAGTTTACGATAGAGTGCGATGCAGTCGTTCCAGCCATTGGGCAGTCGCCGCTGCTGGAGCTGCTGTCGCAAGTGCGCGGAGTAACCATGCAGCGCGGGCGCGTAGCGATCGACCGCGCAACTGGGCAGACAGCAAACCCAAAATACTTCGCCGGCGGAGATTGCGTGAACGACGGACGCGAAGTGGTCGATGCGGTGGCCGACGGAAAGCGCGCTGCGCTTGGGATCGCAGACTGGTTGCTCGCGCGAATGGAGGAACACAGTGGCTGATCTCACCACAAACTTCGCGGGCATCCACTCTCCCAATCCGTTCTGGCTGGCCAGCGCGCCGCCCACCAACACCGGCGAGCAGGTGATGCGCGCCTTCGATGCGGGCTGGGGCGGCGCCGTCTGGAAAACCATCGGCGAGCCCATCACCAACGTCAGTTCGCGCTACTCCTCCATCGATTGGAATGCGCAACGAATGATGGGCCTCAACAACATTGAACTCATCACCGACCGGCCCATTGAGACCAATCTGCGTGAGATCGCCGAGGTGAAGCGGCGCTATCCCAGGCACGCGGTGATCGCCTCATTGATGGTGGAGTCGACGCGCGAGGCATGGCACGAGATGGTAAAGCGCACCGAGGATGCTGGCGCGGACGGGCTGGAGCTGAACTTCGGCTGTCCCCATGGAATGAGCGAGCGCGGCATGGGCGCTGCCGTCGGACAGGTTCCGGAGTACACCCAGCGAATCACGGAGTGGGTGAAGGAAGTGGCGCGCACGCCCGTGCTGGTCAAGCTCACGCCCAACGTAACGGACATCCGCGTCATCGCGCGCGCGGCCAGGCGTGCCGGGGCCGACGGACTCAGCGCCATCAACACAATCAACTCCATCACCGGCATTGACCTCGAATCTTTTTCGCCGCGCCCCAATGTGGATGGCAAGAGTTCCCACGGCGGATACTGCGGGCCCGCGGTGAAGCCCATTGCGTTGAATATGGTGCAGCAGGTCATGGCGGACATCATCGATGGCCCATCGATTCCCCTCTCCGGAATCGGCGGCATCGGAAACTGGCAAGATGCGGCGGAGTTTCTTCTGCTGGGCTGCACCTCGGTGCAGGTATGCACGGCCGTCATGCACTATGGCTACCGCATCGTCCAGGAGATGATCGATGGATTGTCGAATTGGATGGACGCGAATGGATTCGCAACCCTCAACGATCTCCGCGGCAAGAGCCTCTCAAAAGTTACCGAGTGGAAGAATCTGAACCTGAACTACAAGATCGTCGCGCGTATCGACGAGGCTCTCTGCATCGGCTGCCAACTCTGCCACATCGCATGCTGGGATGGCGCGCACCAGTGCATCCACGTCGATCGCGTCAGTGGCCCGGTGGACGGACATGTCGAACTTCACGCCCAGCCGCGAGAGTTTGGTCGCGAAAGAATTGTGGTGACGCCAATCCCCAGACTCGATCCGCCGAAGGCGCACGTCGGCCCCTACGCAACATCGCTGGAAAGAATCCCGCGCGTCGACGAGACGGAGTGTGTCGGTTGCAACCTCTGCTCGCTGGTCTGTCCGGTCGATGAATGCATCACAATGGTCGAGATCCCGACCGGCCTTGCGCCGGAGAGTTGGGCGGAGCGAAGCGCGGCAGCGGAATGTACCACGCCGCGAGTGTCAGAATGATTGGGTAGCACGACGGTCGTTAGCATGCTCTACATGATGAGCGCAGGATCGAGGAGTGAACTTATGGGAACTTTGATCAAGGGCGGCAAAGTGGTGAGCGCGGCGGCGACGACGCTGGCCGATGTGTTGATCGAAGGCGAAAAGATTGCGCGGGTTGCGCCCGCAATCGACGCGGCAGGACATACCGTTGTCGATGCGGCCGGAATGCTTGTGCTTCCCGGAGGCATCGATGTGCATACCCATCTCGACATGCCCTTCGGCGGCACGGTCAGCGCGGACGATTACGAGTGGGGAACGCGCGCGGCGGCCATCGGCGGAACTACAACTGTCATTGATTTTGCTCTTCAATCCATGGGCCATCCCATGATGTAGGATTTCAAGACATGGCGCGCCAAGTCCGAGGGCAAGGCATGCATCGACTACGCCCTGCACATGGCCGTCACCGACCTCGGCCCCAACGATGTGTGGCTGGACGATGTGGATGCCATGGTGGCTGAAGGTATCTCCAGCTTCAAGATCTTCATGGCCTATCCCAATGTTCTGATGGTGAACGACGCCACCATCTTCAAGCTGATGCAGCGCACCGCCAAGCTGGGGGCGCTGGTGTGCGTCCATGCCGAAAATGGCACGGTGATCGATGTCGTGGTGCAGCAGGCGTTGGCGGCGGGCAACACTGGCCCGCTCCATCACGCGTTGACGCGGCCTGTGGTGGCCGAGGCAGAGGCCGTGCATCGCGTGGTTGCGCTCAGCGAGATCGCCGGCGGCGCAAGCGTCTATATTGTCCACGTCTCCTGCGAGGAGTCGATGCGCGAGGTCGCCGCGGCGCGTGCGCGCGGTCTGCCCATGATGGGCGAGACATGCACACAGTATCTCGTCCTGTCACTCGAAGAAAGCATGGGTAAGCCTGGATTCGAGGACGCAAAGTTCGTCTTTACGCCTCCGCTGCGTCAGAAGAAGAATCAGGCACCGTTGTGGCAGGCGCTCAAGGACAACGTGTTGCAGGTCGTCTCCACCGACCACTGTCCGTTCCGTTTCGCCGATCAGAAGACGCTGGGGCTGGACAATTTCACCAAAATCCCCAACGGTGGCCCTGGCATCGAGAACCGCATGCAGCTTGCCTATCACCATGGCGTGAATGCAGGCCGCATCTCGCTGGAGCGGTTTGTCGAGATCACCGCGGAAGCCCCCGCGAAAATCTTCGGCATGTTCCCGAAGAAGGGAATTGTGGCCGCTGGTTCCGATGCCGATCTTCTGCTGTGGGATCCCGCGGCAAAGTATACGATTACGGCAGCAACCCAAAGCATGCACACCGACTACTCCATCTTCGAAGGCTTCACGGTCAAGGGAAATGCGCGCCAGGTCTACTCGCGCGGCCAACTGATCGTCGACGGCGGAAGATTTGTCGGTACCGTGGGCCGTGGACGATACCTGCATCGTGAGGTTGCCGCGCGATGAGCCTTTACGTCGAAGGGCCGACCAGCCTGACCGATGCCTACGGCCTGCGCGCCGACCCGACGCTCTATAACGCGGACCTCGCCCCTACCACGCCGGAGCAGCGCACCTGGGGTACCTATAACTACATCGCGCTGTGGTTCTCCATGTCCATGGAGGTCACCACCTATATGCTCGCCTCCAGCCTCATCGCCGGAGGCATGAACTGGAAGCAGGCAATTGCCACCGTCCTTCTTGGCAATCTCATCGTTCTCATTCCCATGCTGCTGAATGCGCATGCCGGCACCAAGTACGGCATTCCCTTCCCTGTCTTTGTGCGCTCCTCGTTTGGCGTGCGCGGCGCCAACGTCCCTGCGATGCTGCGCGCTTTCGTGGCCTGCGGATGGTTTGGAATCCAGTCCTGGATTGGCGGGCAATCGATTGCCGCCATGGTGAATGTGTTGTGGCCTGTGTCCACCACAATGCCCTGGGTGTTGTGGACCTGCTTCCTGGGTTTCTGGTTGCTCAACATGGCCGTGGTCTGGCGCGGAGTGGAGTCGATCCGATTCCTACAGAGTTTTTCCGCTCCATTTCTTCTCGTCATGTCGCTTGTTCTGCTCGGCTTCATGACGCAAAAAGCCGGCGGATTCGGCCCCATGCTCAATGCGCCCAGCCAGTTTCATACCAATTCCAGCTTCCTGCACTTCTTCTTTCTATCGCTCACAGGCATGGTCGGATACTGGGCCACGCTCTCGCTTAATATTCCGGACTTCACCCGCTACGCCAGGTCGCAGGAGTCGCAGATCGTTGGCCAGGCATTTGGCCTGCCGGTAGCCATGACCATGTACACCTTTATCGGGATTGCCTGCACCTCGGCCTCCACCGTCGTCTTCGGCCATCCAATCTGGAATCCCATCACGCTCCTTGGCCTCTTCCATCAGCCCCTGATTGCCTTCCTGGCGCTCATCAGCATTCTGATTGCCACGCTCAACGTCAACATTGGGGCCAATGTGGTCGGTCCATCCAACGACTTCTCTCATCTCGCTCCCAAGCACATCAGCTTCCGCACCGGCGGCATCATCACCGGCTTGATCGGCATTGCTGTAATGCCCTGGAAATTGATGGCAAGCCACACCGACTACATTCAGTGGCTGGTCAGCTACTCCGGTCTGCTCGGCCCGGTGGCGGGAATTATGATCGCCGACTACTTCTTTATCCGCCGCACCCGCCTCGATACGGAGTCGCTCTACCGTCGCGAGGGGCCGTATGAGTATTGCAAGGGATTCAATCTGCGGGCGCTCATCGCCCTGGCTGCCGGAGTTTTTGCCGCGCTCATCGGCCTGATCGTTCCCGACTTGCGATTCCTCTACAGCTACGCGTGGTTCATCGGCTTCGGCGTGGCAGCGATGCTGTATTTGCTCCTGATGGGAACAGCACCCAGGGTGGGAGGAGCAACGCCTCTGGCACAACGAATTAAAGTGAATGGTTTGGACAAGGTGCTCGATCCCGCACTCGGCAATAGCGCCGGAGCCAAAGCCCGCAGCGTTACCGCATCGGACTAAGAAGGCTGAACAGAACCATGCGGCGAACGAGCGCGTATCCTTATCGGTGCGAATAACGCTGAAGCACGGGGCCCTTCCAGCTCCGCCGAGGAGCACTATGAATCGATTTGTATGCATCGCCATTCTGTTGCTATCGCCGGGACTTTTGCTTGCGGCACCAGCGCCAACGCCTACGGCAGACGGGCCAGCCATTACCGGCCTGTGGAAGACGGATGGCAGCATCGCGGGCCAGCAGGTAAGGATGATGTGCGCGCTCACAGAGACCAAACACAATTTGAGCGGAGTATGTTCGGGTGCGCAGGACGGCTACGCCGTACACAAGATCGCTGGCTCCGTAAAGGGGCTGAAGGTCCAGTTCTACTTTCAGGCAGCGTTTGGCGGCAATTCGCTCACCCTCATTGTTAACGGCATGCTCAACGAGGATCGCACCCAAATGGACGGCGACATGGAAGTGGCACCAATGGGCGGCGGCATGGATGCGCAACAAATGAACCTTAGCGGCACCCTTACTGCGGTCAAAGAGCAGGAGCACGACCCGGCATCGGCGCAGGCCTTGGCAGCAGCAGCACAAACCGACGCGGCGTCTGCACAGGCCTGGGCAGCGGAGGCACAGGCTGAAATGGCTGTAGGAAACGTCTCGGCAGCCAAGGCAGACGCGGCGCAAGCAGGTGCCATTGCGGCCAGAGCAGGAGTCGTTGCGGCGCAAGCAGGCGCGGAAGCGGCGGATGCCAGTGCTGCAACCTCGTCTGCGCAACCGATTGCCACAGGCACATGGAGCATCAACGCCCAGGTCCAGCAAACACAGGTCCAAATGACCTGTGTGCTTACCGAGGCGGCACACAAGCTGGCCGGGTCCTGCACCGCGGGCGAAGACACTACACCGCATTCCTTGACCGGCGTGACCACCGCTAAGGGCATTGGCTGGCACTTCGACACGGCCTATCAGGGCCAGCCGATTACCATCTCCATGAACGCCACCATCGCCGCGGACGGCGCAAAGATGAATGGCACCATGTCCGTCGCGCCCATGGGTGTGGAGGGTACCTTCGCCGCCGCAAAGCAGTAGCGGCAAATAGGCAGATGACAACCCTGGCTTCTAGTGTAGAAAGGCGCCCAGCTCCGTAGCCGCATTGCGCAGATGCGGCAGAAACCGCGTCTGCATCTCGTACAGCGACATCCGTGGCGCGCTTCCACTCAGGTTCACCGTCGCTACCGCGTGGCCCGTGGGCGCGTATACAGGCACTGCCAGCGAACGCAAGCCAACCTCGTACTCCTGGTCCACCACCGCATAACCGTGGCGGCGAACGTTGCGCAGCGCCAGGCGCAGCTTATCCACGCTGCTGACCGTGCGCGACGTGTGCGGCGTCAGCACCACGCGCGCCAGATACTGCTCCAGCTGTTCCAGTGGCATAAAGGCCAGTAGCACGCGGCCAATGCTGGTGCAGTACGCAGGCAGGCGGCTGCCGATGTGCAGGTCGTCACTCATCACGCGCGATACGGTGGAGCGCGCGATGTAGACAATCTCGTCGCCATCCAGCGTGGCCACCGAAAAGCTCTCATGCAGCGCTGCCGACATGCGTTCCAGGATGGGCTGGGCTGCGGTGGAGAGCGAGTTGGAGGACGAATAGCTGTTCGACAGCGCCAGCATATGCGGGCGCAGCGCGTAGCGCGATCCCTCTTCCGCGCCGGCAAAACCCAGCTTGGCCAGCGTGTACAGGCAGCGACGAACCGCGGCGCGAGAGATGCCCGTCTTCGCCGCAAGCTGTGCGATGCTCATCTGCGGGGTCTGCGGCGTGAACGACTGGATCACCAGCAACCCGCGCGCCAGCGAGGTCATGAAATTAGGATCGCCAATGAAGGGTTCCAGGCTGGAGGCGGGAGTCGACTTGGCTGCATACGCGGGTGCGGCGGCTAACGGGGCTGTGCGCGTCGATGCAAAACTCGTCCTCAGCTCCCTGGTTACCGCCGCGGGACTGATCGAATGCGATGCGGTTGCGGAGCGGCGGGGCGAATTGCTCATCGATGTACCTTCTTCTCCGGCAAGATTAGCCAGACAGCTCGCCCAGTGTGTTGCGGTTTAACTTGAAGCTGAGAACAACGGGCCCGGTAGGTTCTCAGTAGTGCGATAGTCGATCTAATACTACGATAAACGCACACCGTCTCCGCAGCAAGATAGCGGCAGGCCAATCTCCTCGCTGTGAGAAAATTGACCCCTATGAATCCTTCCGATCTTCCTCCTCTGCCGCTCGATCAGCGCCCCGCATGGAAGGCGCTGCAAAGCCACTTCCAGTCGATCGGCACAGCCCATCTGCGCGAACTCTTCGCCGAAGATCCTGAGCGCGGAGAGCGCTTCACCGCCCAGGCTGCGGGTATATTCCTCGATTACTCCAAGAACCGCATCACCCATGAGACGATTACGCTGCTGGTGGAATTGGCCGAGCAGTCGGGCCTGCGCTCCAGGATCGACGCCATGTTTCGCGGCGACAAGATCAACCTCACGGAGAACCGCGCCGTTCTGCACGTCGCTCTGCGCGCGCCCAAATCCGAGAGCATCCTGGTCGATGGCGAAGACGTCATCCCCGGCGTCCACGCGGTGCTGGACAAGATGGCCTCCTTCGCCGACCGCGTCCGCTCGGGCCAGTGGAAGGGCCACACCGGCAAGGCGATCCGCAACGTCGTCAACATCGGCATCGGCGGCTCCGACCTCGGCCCCGTCATGGCCTACGAGGCGCTCAAGTTCTACTCGCAGCGTAACCTCACCTTCCGGTTTGTGTCGAATGTAGACGGCACAGACTTCTCCGAAGCGGTCCACGACCTCAACCCCGACGAGACGCTCTTCCTGGTCGCCTCCAAGACCTTCACCACGCAGGAGACGATGACCAATGCCCACTCGGCGAGGGAGTGGTCGCTGGCCGGTTTGGGCGGCGATGAGTCCGCCGTCGCCAAACACTTCGTGGCCATCTCGACCAACGCCAAAGAGGTCGCCAGCTTTGGCATCGACACCGAAAATATGTTTGGCTTCTGGGATTGGGTCGGCGGACGCTACTCGATGGACTCCGCCATCGGCCTCTCGACGATGATCGCCATCGGCCCGGAAAACTTCCGCGCCATGCTCGCGGGCTTTCATGCCATGGACGTTCACTTCCGGACTGCTCCGTTCGAGAAGAATCTGCCCGTCCTGCTCGGCCTGCTCACGCTCTGGTACACCGACTTCTTCGACGCGCAGACTATCGCGATCCTGCCCTACGAGCAGTACCTGAAGCGCTTTCCGGCGTACCTGCAGCAGTTGACGATGGAGTCCAACGGCAAGCATGTAACGCTGGACGGCACAACGGTCGCAACCCAGACCGGGCCCGTCTACTGGGGCGAGCCCGGAACCAACGGCCAGCATTCGTTCTATCAACTTATCCACCAGGGCACGCGCCTGATTCCCTGCGATTTCATTGGCTTCGCAAAGTCGCTGAACCCGCTCGGCCGCCACCACGACATGCTGATGGCCAACGTCTTCGCGCAGGCCGAGGCGCTCGCCTTCGGCAAGACCGCCGCGCAGGTTCGTGCCGAGGGCACCGCCGACTGGCTCGTCCCGCACCGCGTCTTCGAGGGCAACCGCCCATCGAACGTGATTCTCGCCGATGCGCTCACTCCAGGCGTTCTAGGCAAGTTGGTCGCGCTGTACGAACACGCGGTCTTTACCCAGGGAATCATCTGGAACATCGATTCCTTCGACCAGTGGGGCGTGGAACTGGGCAAGGTCCTCGCCACAAAGATCCTGGGCGAACTGGAGAGCCCCACTGAACCCGCAATGTCCCACGACACCTCAACCGCCAGCCTCATCCGCCGCTACCGCGCCAGCAAGTAGTAACTGCCACAGTCTGGGGGTCCCCCCCCTCCCCCCTCTCGCTAAAGCATCTGAAACCAATAGGATGCAGATATTTACCTGCAAAGTATCTCTTCTAAAGGAGTTGCAGGTCAAATATAAGAAAACAAACGGATTATAGAAAGACGATTTGCGGGTTTACTGCTCTGCAAACTGGCCGGGCCTTGCACTCCGCGATGAATTTCCCCCTGTATTAAGTATACCAACTGGGGGCAGCTAAGATGTCATGTCTATCTCATTCTGTTTCATGGAGATGAGTCAGTTAGGGGCTTGACAAGCGATTTTGCTGAGCAAACCCGCGAAAGTATTTTTCGGAGGGGTGGAGTGGGATGCCGCTGCCGAAACCCACATCTCAAAATCGAGATGTGGAACACCACGCACTCGTCTAAGGAATGCCGTCATAGAACTGGACAAGATCTGTAGTACGGATAGCAAGCGTCTTGCCATCTGGTGTAAATGCAAGTGCTGTTTCGGAATAAAATTCTGTTCTGCTTTTTACGGGCAGTTCGATCTGCGCAGCTCGAGTCCACGTTGATGTATCAAAGATATCTACGCGGCGTGATGCAACATGCTCGTTGATATCGAGCGCAGGATGTCCACCGGCCATTGTGTCAATTATCACTGCAATTCGGCCCCCATCCTCAGAGACGGCTATTTCAGTTCTTTCTTTTACCTCACGGTCTTGTGCAGGGACAAAATAGATCAAAGATCCATTCTGGTCGTAAACAACGATGCTTCCATCATCGATTCTGCTTGAGAAATAAGCGGTTTCACGATCAAACATAAGTGCATCGACCGGTTGCATCCGTTCGGGGGGAATCTTTGTCTTTTCTGAACAATACTTGCCTTCAGCTACCCCGAATGTACCAACATAAGCGGGTTTCGCATATAGTCCGCTGTCATAATCGAGCTCAGCATATCTTCCGTCATCCGCGAATGATCGAAACCCGATGTAGTGGCCGTAATCGGGACGAGGAGGGTAGGTGCAGCGCTGGATGATCTTCAACGTGTCTGGGTCGATCCACGTGTAACTGCTTTCGGCATGAATATAGCCATCAATAACAATGACAAGGCTTTTTCGCCCAGGAGACTGCGTTACTCGATAGTATTCGTGATCGGATGACCTCAACAATTCGAAGGTTGCTAGATCCTTGAATCCAGTTTGATCAATCAAGTGAAGCTGATCGTTTGCCACTACGAGCATGCTTCTTTTATTAGAGAACATAATCGCAGCGGGGCTGCTTTCTGTAGTTGGTCGATTCAGCCGCACCTCGCACTTCAGCGGAGAGCCAGACAACTCAACTATGTTGTATTGCGCTCCGGAGTCGGGCTTTGCACGAGGAACTAATTTGGATGATTTTGTAACATAGCCAGTCCAGAGATTTCCCTGATGATCGAACGCCATAATCGAAGGAGCATCGCCGCTGGGCTTCATGCCAAGTGGATCATGGGGTGTGGGCTGCCACCCGCAGATCTTTAAAGATAGACTCCGAGTGGGCAAAAGCACGGCTGGTGCATTCTTCGATTGGGCTTCGGATATCGTACCAACAACACCTACGACGAATGCAACACTGATACATACAGCGCCGCTAATACGGAAGCATTGGGTTATTTCCATTTTGACCCCCAACCCAAACGTCACTATAGCATTTGGCTACAGGGTTCATCGCGGTTTTATCGCAATGGGTGGGGTGAATGGATGAGGGCCGCCAGCGCTTCCATCGCCTCGCTCGGCTCGGGCCGCACGCGGAAGTCGGCATAGCCCTCGCTGAAGGCAATCGTCCCATCCTGCCGCACCACGAAGACCGCGGGCAGCGGCAGACGCCAGCTCTCTTCGCTCGCATTCGCATAGGTGCCGCCGGAGTTGACGAACGGAATGTTCACCAGAATTCCCTCGTAGTAGCGGCGATGCTCCTCCGGCACGGTGTAGGCAATGCCAAATCGCTCGGCCAGCGCTGCGCCCGCGTCCGAAAGGATGGGGCACCCGAAGTTTTGTGGCAATTCAAAGGATAAGCCGCCCGCCAGATGACGATGGAGCGCATGAGGCAGAACCGGTTGAGCACTTCAACTACACGCCGAATGGCCAGACTAGCTGCACTGTCTTGGAAAATATCTGCGCATGGTCTTGCGCGGGCAGGAAGTCGAAGTGGTCGCGATAGAGCGCGACGGTCTGCGCATAGGACTGCTTGGGCAGCGAGATGGGCCAGTCGGTCCCGGCCATCAGGCGTTTGGCGCCGAAGACATCGTACAGCCGCTTCACCTGCGCGGCAGCGTCGGGATACGGATACGCCTGCCTCGATAGCGACCACATGTGCGATACCTTGACGAAGATGTGCGGGTACTGAGCAAGGGCCAGCAGCAGGTCCAACTGCTCGGGGTGGTCCAGCGGCGTGTCGGCCATGTGGTCGATGACGATCTGCAGGTCGGGGTTTGCCTCGATGAGCGGATGTATCTGAGGCAGCCGCGTAGCTGGGATCAGCAGGGTCATCGGCACCTTGAGCTGTGCGCAACGCTTCCACAACGGCGGCATCAGCGGACCGGTAAGCCAATCGCCGCCGGGGCCAGCGGCAGGGCTTAGTCGCACGCCGCTAAATCCCTGCTCCTGGGTGAGCTTGCTGAGCTGGTCCGGCGCGGCGGGGTCCTCGGGATTGACGCGGCACACGCCGTGGAAGTCCTTGGGGTAGCGCTTCAGCACGCTGGCCAGATAGCTGTTGTCCCACTTGTAATGAATCACCTGAATGCAAACCGTGCGCAGGACATTGTTGGCGTGCATCAGGTCCAGCAGCATCTCGGCAGACGCGTCTGCCGGATTTGGATGAACGCCCCCGGAAAACGGAAACGCCGGATCGGTCTTCCACACATGCACGTGCGAGTCGATGAAGGGAACAGGCGCGGTCTGCGCAAACATACGCGGCGCAAGCACGGCGGCGGTTGAGGCGGCGGCTGAGGTGGCGAGGAATTGGCGGCGATTCAGCATATGGTATGCAAGTGTACCGTGTTGCCTGTAGCCGTGGCATATCAGAAATCATCCGCGGCCCGGCTGCCACTTATTTGCGCCGTACACAATCAGAACTCTACCCGGGCTCTATGGGTTCTTGCTGAGCCGGCGGTAGTACTCCGCGACGGAATCCTGGTATCCCGCGGGAACAGCGTCGGGCTTGCCGGTGCGTGCTTCGGTGGAGGCGTCATCGCGCTGCAGCTGGAGTTCGATCTTATCGACCGAGCTGAGCACTTCGCGATGCATCTGCTCCACCATAGCTGGATTGCCTGGAAAGCGGCTTGGATCGAGTTGCTGCATCTGTTTCGTTAAATCCGCTACCTGCTTCTCGGTCTGCGGGTCACTCTGCACCAATTGCCGGAGCTGGTTCAACTCGCGCATGCCCTGCTGATAGGTAGCCTCTGTATCTGCGGGATTGCCTGCGGCATTGGTGGGCGCAACTTGTTGCCCGGGCTGGCCGTAGTGGTTGTTGCCGGTGTTGATGTTGCCCCACGCCGTGCCGCCCCCGCCACCTCCGCTATTGCGTATATCGCCGCTCTGGCCGCCTGCGGTCCGGTTGCCGACATCTCCGCCGACTGGTGCACCGCCGCCGCCGCGCTGACCTGGGTTATTTCCCGCCTGCTGGCCACCCCGGCCATTGCCGCCGCCTTGTTGCTGGCCTCCCTGTCCGTTGCCGGCCTGTTGTCCGCCGCCGCGCTGACCGCCTTGTCCGTTCTGGCCTTGCCCATTCTGTACTTGGCCGTTTTGCCCTTGGCCGTTTTGCCCTTGCCCATTCTGGCCTTGTCCATTTTGGCCGGACCCATTTTGTCCGGGCCGGTTCTGGGCTTGCCCATTCTGGCCTTGCCCGTTCTGGCCAGGCCTGCCATTGCCGGCGCGCGCTGCCGCCATAGCTTGAATCTGGTTGCGTAAGCGCTCCACCTGATTGAGTGCCGCGGTTTCGTCACCCTGCTGCCCTGCGCCGCGTTGTCCCGGCTGGCCCTGCCCCATTCCCTGCTGCGCCTGGCGGAGTTGCTGGCTCAATTTGTCCAGTCCCTGCGCAATTTCCGTTTCAGTTCCATTCGAATTCGGATTGATGCCGCTGCGCAGCCAGTCCGCCGTTCGCTGCACATGGTTGTCCAGATCGGATTCATCCATACTGGTCAGCGCATCGCGCAACTTCTGCGCAACCCCGGGTTGATTGGGAGCCATCTCGCGTTCCGCATCGCGGATGCCTTTCTGCAGCTTCGACAGTTGGTCGGAGAGCTGTTGCCGCTGCTGCGCAAGCTGGTCGCGTTGGCGGATCAGCTCAGCCATATTGTTCATGTCCGTGGCACCGGCTTGCCCCTGCTGGCTGGCCAGCTTGTTGATCTGGTCCGCCTGCGCATGCTCCTCCTGCGTAAGTTGACCGGCCTCGCGCGCGAGGTTGTCGACTTTGTTAGACGCAAGCTGCTGCTGTGTTCCGGCAAGCAGGTTGGTGGCATCGCGCAAACGGTCTGCGGCCTGCTGCGCGGCACCTGTGCCCTGCTGCGGCGCGCCACTGCCTTTCATCGCATCCGTTGCCTGCTGCAGACGGCTCAGCGCCTGCTGAATCCGCTGATCTCCAGCCTGGCCTGAAGGTTGGCTGCCAGTTTGCCGTCGCGATGCCTGCGAACCGTTTTGACCAGCGGAACCGCCTTGAGCCTGTGAACTCTGTTGCCCTGAGGCCGACCCGGCAGAACCGCTTGAGCCTTGCTGGCCTTGTTGGCCTTGTTGACCTTGTTGACCCTGCTGGCCTTGTTGGCCCTGCTGGCCTTGTTGACCTTGCTGGCCTTGCTGGCCTTGCTGGCCCTGCTGGCCTTGTTGGCTGTTGTTCGCCATCTGCTCCATCTGGCGCTGAAGTTGCTCGGCTTCGCGCCGCAGCATCTCCTGTTGCCAGCGCTCCTGGAAGCTTTGTTGCGGATTGGGCCTCTGGTTGGCCAGGTCGGCCTGCCGTTTCGCCAACGCATCGAGCTTCTCCAGCGCGTCTTCTACGTCCTTCTCATGCTGCTCCTGCGGAGAAGCGGTCTGCGCCGTCTCGTACTGGTTCTTTGCCGTATCAAGTTCCAGGTCGAAGAGGCTGGCCAGATCGCGTCCTGCGCCGCCACCTCCTCCGCCCCCACCACCGCCGCCGCGCTGACCAAAGGCCACCTGAATCTGGCGGAAGGTTGCCTCCGCGCGCAACAGAGCCTGCAGCGCCTTCTGCTCCAGTGGAATCGCGTCCTTCCACTGCATGCCCTTCAACTTAGCCATCGAGGGGTCCATGGCCGCTGCTGCCGCCTGCATGTCCTTGTCGAAGTCGGTGAACTCCTCATTGGCCGCGGAGATGTCGCGGCTCTGCATGCGGACAGAAAGGGCCATCACCTGGTCGCGCAGTTTATGCTGCGCATCGGACAAGAACTGGCCTTGGGCCGCTGCGTCCTTGGGTGTCGCTGTCTTGTCGTTCTGCTGCTTCCATGTGGCGGCGATTAACTCCTTTTGGCGTTTGGATATCTCGGTCTGATTGTTGTTCTGTCCGCCGCCTCCACCACCACCGCCGCCGCCGCCGCCGCTCTGCTGCGACTGGGAAAACTCGCGCTCGAAGGGATCCACCTGGATGAAGCCAATGTCTGTGCGGGCCTCCGTATTGCCGTCTTTCGCGGTCGCATACACGCTGACCAGATCGCCGGGTGTCAGCTTGTAGTCCTCCAGCGGCAGCAGGTACGAACCATCGGCAGTCTTCTCGCCGGGCGTCTTCAGCAGGTTCACATCGCGGTCTGGCCCACCGTTCACCGAGTAGTGAAGGTGCATATCTTTGAGGCCAAACTGGTCGGCCGCCTTTACACCGACCGTGACCTCTTCGATGGGGCTGGCCCGGTAATCGCCGCCGGGGCGATTGATGGCAATCTGTGGCGGCTGCGCTTTGTCGGTCGCGATAAAGTAATCTTCCGAGAGCCGCACGGGTTGGCCTTCGTCGGTGGCGGCCACATGATAGGCGCCGTCCTTATCCATATGGATGGTTCCCTTGTACTTATTGCCCTCGACACTCGTCAGATGAATGGGTTGGCCACCGTCGAGTGTGAGTTGCCCATCCTTCAAGGGACGGTCCATCTCCACTTCGATTGCTGCTTCAGTACCTTCGATCGCGCGCAGATCGCCTGAATGCTCCTCGTTCTCCGGCTTCATTCCGGTCCAGGCGGGATAGCGATAGGTAACGCGAACATCCTTCACGGATGGCAGGTCCACCACGCGAACTTTGAAGTGTGCGGAGACCAGCGGCCCGGCGGCCACATAGTACTCGACATTCTCCGGCAATCCGGCGAAGACGAATTGATAGGTGGCTCCATTGCCTGTATCCGGCAGGGCTTGCATGGCCACGGGCTCCCATCCTTCGGCGCTCTGGTAGTGGGCGAACAGCCGCGCCTTGTCGGGCTGCATTCCGCCCACGCGCGCGGTAATCAGCTGATCGCTGTTGCGTCGCACAGTTACGTCGCCCGGCATCACCGTGATGGTGTACAGCGGCGAGACATTCTTCTTCGGGCCGGTCCAGAGCAGAGATGATCCATATCCCAGGTAGCCAGGTCCGGCGGCAATCATCCAGAGCAGCACCGCAAGGCAACCCAGTCCCGCTCCGCCAAGCGCGAACAGGCGGTTGTCTGGAACCAGCGAGGAAGGCGTAACATACTGCGTCCGCGCCAGGGTATCGGCGGCAAGAAGCTCCAGAAAGGGATCGTCGGCGTTGGCGGCTCGCTCCTGGAATGTGGTCAGGCGTTGTTCCATCTCTGGATTCGCTGCTTCGGCATTACCCACAGCGCGCGCGCGCGTCAGGCGCATCAACGGTACGGCAACGCCATAGATCGCGGCCACGGCGAGTGCCGCGAAGATGGACAACCGCGCTGCCGTGACTCCATGATCCGGAAACGCAAAGTGGTTGAGCAGCAGCACCATGCCGACCGTAATGGCGAGGGCAGTACCAGTAAAGATGGCTGCGCCGCGGAGCCACGCTCCCAGCCGAAACCGTTGCTGCAACTGCGTGATGTAGGCATTGAGATCGCTGTGGTTGCTCATACTTCCTCCCGCTGCGTGCCCATGTATCCGCTGGCGAGCGCCGTCTCCGCCAATGCGACGACCAGTGCAAACAGCATAACGTACCACCATAAGCTAACGGGCCGGGTCTTACCTTCCACGGGTACGGCATCTGTCGTCTGGGTTGCGCCACTGCCGGAACTTCCGCTCCAAAGTTGTTGCACATCCTGCGCCATCGGCTCCAGGTCGGACTCGCGCCGGTCGGGATTTACTCCGATGACGGCATCGCGCCCATCGGCAAACCGTATCTGATAGTAGCCCGCGCGTTGCAGGCGGAACGACTCGACGGTTCGCGCCTCGCTGAGTGAGAGCGGACGACGGCCATCCGGATCAATCACCTCGACGTTCGCGACTGAACCCACAGGATCGGCCGCGGCTCGCAGTGCAACGAAGGAATCCACCAGCCGCGATCCGCTGAGTCGCTCGCTGCCTGAGAGGTAGCGCGCTGTCTGGTCCACAAAAGCTACAAACACCGGGTGCAGCGGCAGATCGTTGGTCAGGTTTTCAAGTCCAGATGTAAGCAGCAGAAGATGACCTTCGCCCATTTGTTTTTCCAGCAGCAGCGGCGTGCCGTCGGTCAAACGCGCTTCTACGCGCGCTTGCGCTGGATCCACCACCACGGTATAGAAGACCTTGACTTCGGCCCATCCACCGTTATCGCGCCCCGGATTTTCCTGCTCCAGCGCGGGATAGTTGAAGTCCACCTGGCCCACCGTTGCCACGCTGCCGCTGCGCGCATAATCATGCGCGTCCTTCGCACTGCCTCCCCATAACGGAATCTGCGCATGGTGCGCCGCATCGGTACCCAGCGCGATCAGCACACTGCCGCCCTTGGCCACGTTCTGCGCAAGCGCGTGCTCAAAGATCGAAGGCAGCACCACCGTATCCGATAGCACCACGAAGGCATACTTGGACGGATCGAGGTCCGTCGCCTGCTCCGCAGCCACGGATTGCAACACAAACGAAGCGTGCGCCGCCGCCTGCAGCGCCGCATCGAAGTAGAGCGCCGAACGCGGATCGCCAGCGGCGTGGACGAACAGAATCCGCTCCGGATCGGACCGCCGCACCACAAAGTCGCCGGCATCGTCGGCGGGAAAAGTGTCGCCGCCCTCGATCCGCACCGCGCAGCGATTGAACCCATAGCCCACGTCGAGCGGCGCAAACTCAACGGTTGCGCGTCCGTTGGCCGGCACATCCACCTTTTTGGATGCGATCACCTTTCCATTCACCAGGAGTGAAACTGATTTCGAAGCAGCCGGTGTGCCAAAGCCCGCTACCACTGCCTGCACGCGCGACCGCTTGGGGTCTTTGGGGTCAGATAATTCAGCCGGCGCATCCACGCTTTCCACCGTCCAGTTGGGCGGTGCGACGCCCTCCGCCACGGGATGCAACCGCAGGGTAACGTTGCCGGGAAGGACCATGTCGGCAAAGTTGGCGGGCATGGCGCTGTGCTGCATGTCGCTGAAGAGATGAAGATCGATGGGGCCGTGGACGGTCTCGCTCATGGTGCGAATGGCCCGTCCCAGCTCACCGAAGTTGGCGTGCCCGTCTCCCGGCTGGATGCTCTCGAGCGCGGCGCGCAACTGCGCGTCGTCGTCGATCGGCTGCGTCATCACTTCGAGTTGCCCGCCAAACGCCATGATCTGTGCCTTCTGCGAATGCGTCTTAGCGGCAAGCTGGGCAAGCGCCTTCTGCTTCGCGTCCGCGAACCGTGTCCCGGCGCGCATGCTGAACGAGTTATCCAGCACGATAAGAAGCGTGCGCCCATTGGTATCCGCGGCGGCCCGCCGCACAAACGGATTCGCAAATGCAAGCACCACCAGCAACAACAATGCAAATCGCAGAGCGAACAATAATAGATAGCGCAGCCGCCGGTGGCGCGTCGAGCTCTGAGTGCCGCGCTCGAAGAACATCAGCGAGCTAACCGGCCGCGGAATGCTGATATGTTTCCGCAGCAGATGGACGAAGACCGGCACGCTCAGCGCCGCAAGTCCGCCCATAAACCATGGTGCGAGAAAGCCCATCAATTACCCGCCTTTCGCATGGTCAGGTACTCTCGCAGCGCCGCATCGAGAGGCTGATTAGTGGTGAGCAGTTGATAATCCATGCCCGCCGCCTGGGTGCGCGTGCGAAGCTCTTCAATATGCGCATCCACCTTTGTGCGGTAGGTGGTCTTGGCATATTCGGGGACCACTTCGATCCTCTGATCGGTTTCCAGATCGACCAGGACGGCCGATCCCTTCATCACCGGACGTATCTCCTGCGGATCGAGAACATGGAACAGAACCACTTCGTTGCCGTGGAAGCGCAGTGGCTCAATGGCGCGCACGATGGTCTCGGGGTCCTCGTAAAAATCCGAAATGATGATTGCGATACCGCGCCGCTGCAGAAAGTTCTGAAAGTGAACTAAGGGTTTTGCAAAATCCGTGCGCGCATGCGGTTCCGCCCGCTCCAGTCCCGCGAACAGCCTCGCCATCTGGCCCTGCCGCGTGGATGGCCGGATGTACTCGCGGACTTCATCATCGAAGACAATCAGTCCTGCCGCATCGCGCTGATTGTGGATGGCCAGATAGAAGAGGGACGCGGCAATATATCGCGCGTAGTCCATCTTCATCGGAGGCCCGGAGGTGTATTGCATCGAGTTGCTGGCATCCAGCAGCACCGTAAGCTGGCTGTTCGTCTCGCCGCGGTAGCGCTTCAGATAGCAGCGTTCGGTGCGCGCAAACAGGTTCCAGTCCACATGGCGCAGGTCGTCTCCCGGAGTGTAGGCGCGGTACTCCGCAAACTCCTGGCTGAACCCAAAGTCCGGCGAACGGTGCAGGCCGGCCACGAAGCCGTCCACCACCGTCTTTGCCAGCAGGTCCAGCGAAGAGATGCCGGCCAGCACACTGGGATCGAGAAACCGCTGCATCAACTCTCCTTAGGCCGCGGCACTTGCGCGATGAGTCGCGTGATGATCTGGTCCGTGTCGATGCGGTCGGACTCGGCGTGGAAGTTCAGCAGGATGCGGTGCCGCAGCACCGGCGCCACCACAGAGGTAATGTCGTCGTAGGTGACGTGATAGCGCTTATGCGATAGCGCACGCGCCTTGGCGGCCAGCACAATGAACTGCGCGGCGCGAACGCTGGCCCCGTAGTTCACATATTTGATTACGAAATCGGGGGCATTTTCACTCTTGGGCCGCGTGCTACGCACCAGGTCCACCACATAGCGCGCGAGTGTTTCGGCGATGGGCACCATGCGCACAAGCTGCTGGAAATCGAGCATGGCTTCGGCCGATGTGACGGCCACCACCTTGGTGACGCGCGTGGCGGTCGTCCGATCCACCACCTTCATTTCGTCCTCGGCGCTTAAGTCTCCAAGGATCGAGTTGAAGAGGAAGCGGTCCAACTGCGCCTCGGGAAGCGGATACGTTCCTTCCAGCTCGATCGGGTTCTGTGTGGCCAGCACAAAGAACGGGGCAGGCAGACGATAATGGTTGCCGCGCACCGTGCAGGATTGCTCCTGCATGGCTTCCAGCAGGGCGGACTGCGTCTTGGGAGGCGTGCGGTTGATTTCGTCGGCCAGCAGAATGTTGCCGAAGATCGGTCCTTCGACAAAGGTCCACTTGCGATGCCCGGTCGTCAGATCTTCTTCGATGATGTCGGTTCCGGTAATGTCGGATGGCATCAGGTCGGGCGTGAACTGAATGCGCCGGAACTGCAAGCCAAGCGCATCGGCTATGGTCCGCACCATAAGCGTCTTGGCCGTGCCTGGCATGCCGGTCAACAGACAATGGCCGCCCACGAAGAGAGCGATCAATATCTGGTCCAGCACATCTTCCTGGCCCACGATGACATCGCGCACCTGCTTCAGAATTTCTTCACGCACACCGTGGAAGCGCTCGATACGCTGCTGTAACTGTGCCGCGTCCTGGTTCAATCCTGCAAAAGAAGCCATGCATTCCCTCTCTTTTAGTTCGTTTTTTCGGGCGTTTTCTGCAACTCCAGCAGCAGCTTCTGCGCTGGTCGGTAGCCGGGAGCGGTTTCCAGCGCTCCCAGCACACTGTCTTCGGCCTTGTCCATCTGTCCCACGGCAAAATACGCCTGCGCCAGGCCGAACTGCGCACCTGCCTTGTCCATGGGGTTCGATGCAGCAAGCACGTTGTATTCACGGATGGCGCCTTCGTACTGCTTCTGCGCATACAGCAGATCGCCAAGCCGCCGATGCAGGTCCTCGTCCTTAACGGGGTAGATATAGTTGAGACGCTCGAGAGTCGCCGCCGCCTCGCCTGGTTGTCCAGTGGACTCTTGCAGTGTCGCCAGGCGCTTCAGATCATCCGGCATCTGGCCGCCCGCATGTTCATACGCGGTCAGAATCGCAGCCTCCGACTTGGCATCGCCCCGCGCCTTGTCCGCCTCGGCCATCAACTCATAGGCGTTTGCATCGTCCACATACTCGGGATACAACGCGATCACAGCGGGCCCCTGCTGCAGCACAGTGTCGTACTGCTTCTGTTCCGACGCGGCAACCAGTACCTTCAGCTTGTCCTTCCATTCATCGAAGTGCGCAGCATCTGCGCCATACTTCTGGTTGATCCAGGCAAGATACTGCTGATCGAACTGCTCCGTGGACACGCCCAGGTTCTGCTGGATCGCCTGCGCTGTGGTCTGCATATGCGCAAAGGAGTGCACCATGTCCAGCAGCTTGTCCTCACTCCATTTAGCCTCAATAAAGTCGCAGATGGTGCCGCCCTGGAAGTAAGAGACGATGACCTGCGATGGGTACTCAGGATAGACAAATCCGTGATCCAGAGTGGCCACCGGCAGCAGCTTCTTGTCGCGAATGGCGAGCAACACTTCGGGGGTGGCGCGGTTGCTCCACTCCGGCGATCGCTTGCCCTCCTCATGCACGGCCAGTCCCTCGGTGAACCAGCGCGGCACACGATGGTTGGTGGCCGTCAGAATAAAGACGTGGCTCATCTCGTGCCATAGCGTTGCACCCCAATTGAAGTCTCCGGGCTTGCGCGCGGTGGGACTGTCCATCGCAATCACTTCGCCGAAGGTGACACCCAGCGCGCCCAGACCCGGCATACCAGTGGTGCGCACGGCGAAGTCATCGTGGTTGGGATAGACCTCCACCTGCACCGGACCGGGAAGCGTCATGCGGTACTTCTTTTCGTAGGTTGCCAGAATCGTGTGCAGCTCCGCCTGCATGTACGGAAGCAGTTGCGCGGCTTCTGCCTTGTCCAACTTGAGGATTGTGGTTGCATCGCTGAAGGTATCGTAGTTTTTATAGCTGTCGAGCAGCTTCAGGCTGTTGCCTGTCGCCCGATCGGTATAGCCATTGTTGTAGCTCAGCTCCAATTCCTTGTATGGTTCGTCTTCCTTGCCCAATCGCATCAGGTCGATTCCCAGCGCCGAATGCGCAGCCCACAGGCGCGGCGCTATCTCGATTGCCTTGCGATAGTAGGTGACCGCGTCTTCGTACCGGTAGTGCAACTCAAGCTGACGTCCGATGCTGACGTAGGCCTCTCCGTAACCAGGGTTGATCGCCTGGATCTTTGCCAGCCACATATCGGGAGGGCGGTCGGCGATCAGTTCGACGGCCGCGTGTGTCGCCATCGCATCCAGCGCGTCGCTCTCCAGCGCGATGGCCTTGTCGGCCTCGGCAACGGCCGTATCCGTATCGTCATTGGTCAGCTCAAGATCGGCCAACAGCTCATGCGCGTCGGCCAGCTTTGGATCCAGCGCGATCGCTTTCGCCGCATACTCGCCGGCTTTGCTGTCGAACCCATCCGAGGAGACCTCAGCCATTCCAACATAGGCTTGGGCATTTCCCGGATCCATCTGCAGCGCTTCCTCGTATAGCTTCAGCGCGTCAGTATTGTTGAACCGCTCATGGAACAGCACTCCGTACCGCACACGCCAAATCGCAGGGCTCTTGGGCTGCTTGAGCGCAAGTTCAAATTGCTGCTTCGCCTGTTCCCAATCTTGCAGACCCCAGAAACCTTCGGCGCGGTTGTATGCGTCGGCGCTTTGTGTCAGGCTATCGAAGCAGGACTGCGCCTGGGCGGCATGGCCATGCTTGCGCAGAGCCCAGCAATCGGCGGGCACAGCGGCGCGCGCCGCTAGGCTGCCTATCATCAGGAGGGCCAGAATGGGAGCCGCGCGCCTCATTTGTCCATCTCCTGCTGCACCTTGGCCAGCTCCACCAGCGCGTCAGTCAATTGCTTCTTGTAGTCCGCGGGATCCATGGCGGCTTTCTGATACTTCAGCATGTCGATCTTCTGCTCCAGATCGTCCTTCTTCGCCAGCAGAGCGCGCTTGGCCGGATCGTTGGCCGCCATCTGACTTGTGCCAAGGCGCATCAGCGTGAAGTTGGACAGCAGCAGGCCCTGACCGCTTCCCGCCTCGCGCACCGGCTCTCCCGATCCTGTGTCGTTGAAGACCGCGTGCTCGGTGGCAAGCCGCTTCTGCGAATCGTAAAACTCCGCCGTCTTCTTGTTGGCGTAGGTGAAGGCCTCCATGGCGCTGATGGAGTCGCTCTTGTCAGTATCCGCGGACGGATCCTGAAACGCCTCAACCCAGTAGCGGGCAAAGACGGTCGCGTTCTTTTCGGTGCCGGACTTTGTGGCCGCAATCACGGCGCGCCCCGGCCGCTGTAGCGCATGCACCGCGCCACCGCTGGAGCTGGTTGTGTCCACCACAAGCTGGCGACGGGCGGCGATGCGGTTGCACATTGAGGCGATTTCAGATGCGGGCACGTCCAGCCCAACAAGGTTGAACTTGTACTCGACGCCGTCAAAGGAACCGTGCCCAATGAGGACCAGCGCAAAATCGTCATCAGCTTTGGCGTCGCGCGCTACCCCGTTCAGGGTCTCTCGAAGTTGCGCGGCCGTGGCCTGTGCGCCGGTCAGCGTTGTGACATGGACTGTGCCCTCCGCGGATTTGTAAATCTTGTCGAGATCGTTTGCCGCCGCGGTAAAGCGCTGCACATAATCCGGCTCGCCGCCCAGTCCGGCCACGATGACGTAGTAGGTGGCGGCGCGCGCCGTCAGCGTCAGGGTGCAAAGCATCGTCAGCAACAAAGCTCGTTTCATAGCACACCCCACTTGCGGCGCAGCAGCCACTCCGCGATGGGCAGCCCAAGTAACAGCAGGAAGACGATCGGCATGTCCCACAGCTCCTTGGTGCTTCGAACCGAGATGCCTGCTTCAGAGAAGGAGATATCCCGCGGCAGGTCTTTTAGTTCAGAGGGCTTCCAATAGCGTCCAGCGGTCGACGATGCAAGTTGTTCCAACAGGCGCCGGTTCTGCTCAGTATGGAAGCTTTCCGCTACCCCGTCCTCGCGCTGAAAGGTCAACGCGCTGCTTCCCAATTCCTGAGCTGGCTTGCCCGCCGACTCCGCAGTAACCTCAGCCAGATAGGGGCCTGGCTTTTCCGCGGTCCATTCAGCCTGAAATTGCCCTGGCGTGTCCTGCGATGGCGTCATGTCCACCATTGCATTCAAGCCCTCTGGCCCAACGATGTGCGCCGTAACATGCGCATCTGCCGCCGGCTGAAACTGCCGGTCACGCACCTGCGCGGTCAACTGCACCTGTCCCTGATCCATCAGCACACGGGCCGGCATCGAGGCGCTGACCGGGCCGGGCGACTCCGCCACCAGCCAGCGCAGAAGCTGCTGCCAGAACAGTTCGTGCGAGGGATCGCCCAAAGCTTCGCTCATCTGCCATCGCCATGTGCCGCCGGTGGCCATGATGGCGGTGCGTCCGTGACCGTAACTCTGGGTAATCAGTAGCGGCAACGTACGACGGCCTGCAATCAATGCTGCCAGCACCGTGGCCCCTGGCTTGGGCGTGCCAGCGTCCTCATAATCTGCCAGATAGGTCAACTTCTTCCATCGCTCTGCGTTCTTCACCGGATCGTCCAGCAGCCGCGTGATGGGCGAGTCAATCCCTTCCTGCGTCAGTTCCACGGTCGCGGAGTTGCGCAGGAAGTTATGGGTTCCCGACGGCAGAAACGTCGGCAGAAGATCGTTCATGCTGGATGCGCCCCAGCCGCCATCGCTCAACGACGATTGCCCGCCCAGGAAGAGGACGCCCCCGCCTCGGCGGTCGACATACTCGCGCAACATCTCCTGTTGCAGTGGCGTGAAGTAATCTGCGGCGACCGAGCCGATGATGATTCCCGAGTAACCGAACAGGTCCTCCACTCGCACTGGAAAGCCGTCTGCCAGCTCATTGGGATCGCTGAGGCCCTGCCGGTAGATCTTGTTTTCGCTGGTGCGCAGCATGCACACCAACTGGATCGTGGGATCGTCGTCTTCCGCGCGCCGGATGAACTTGTACTCCCATCGCGGCTCGCCCTCGACGTATAGAATCTTCCGCTTGGCATCGCTCACCAGGATGGGGCGCGTCACTGTATTGTTGCTTAGGTTCTCTTCCCCGGCCAGCGGTTCAACGCTAAACGTCAGGGTTCTGGCGCCCGCCGCGCCAATGGGAAAGAAGAGTGGCTCGGACTGGATGTGCCCATCTGCCGCCAATGTGATATCCCGCGCCGCTACGGTCTTGTCTCCGTTGCGCACGGTCAGTGTCGCCTTCTGGCCCGCGTAGCCGTGCTGCATCAGGCTGACGGTGGTGACGATGCGTGCATTGGCAGTCGCGCTGGCCGCAACGCTGACGTCTTCCATCTCCACATCGCGTGCAGGCTCCTCTTTGCCGAAGCCAACGGTATGCACTGGTATCTGGCGGTTGCGAAGCGCCTGCAGCGCATCCAGCCCAATCCCCGAACCGCCCATCCCAGCCGTGTTTTCACCGCCATCGCTGAGCAGCACGATGGCCCCCACCGGCAAATCGGTGGTCTCGCTGAGCAGTTGCTTCAAGCTGTCGCCGATGTGGGTAGCTGCATCTGCGGGAGCTATTCCCTCCGGCCCGTCCACCCGCGTCAGTTGGCCGCCAAGGCGGTATATGCGCGTCT
Source organism: uncultured Granulicella sp. (assembly GCA_903932155.1). Taxonomy (GTDB): domain Bacteria; phylum Acidobacteriota; class Terriglobia; order Terriglobales; family Acidobacteriaceae; genus Edaphobacter. The sequence goes on from CAIZFH010000030.1 coordinate 33,721, forward strand.
GGAACCGCTTCTTCAACCCGTCCAGAACGCCGCTCTGGAGAGCTGCCAGCGCCCCGGCCTCTCGCGTCTTGCCGTCGCTGTCCGCAATGCTCATGCTGCGCGAATCGTCCACCACCACGGCAATAATGTTCTGTTGCGAGCTCAGCTCCGAAACCAGCATGGCCGGCTGCCAAAGCAGCAGCAGAACCAGTGCGACCAGCGCCGACTGTGTTCCCCAAATCACTCCGACCTGCCAGCTTCGCAGTTTGGGAGCGTCCTGGCGCAGCCTCCACAGGATCAGGAGAGCAAGCCCGGCGACGGCAGCGGCAATCAACGCCAGCAGCACCCAGGCAGGCCAGGCGCCGAGCAGCACGAACCTCCCTTTTGTGAAGACCGGAATCGGGTACTTGAAGAAAACCTGAAACATGCGTGTTTCCAGTCCTGAATGCACTGTGCAGCCGTTGCTTTATAACTGTCGATTTCGTCCCGGCATACGCAGGCGAGACTAGTGAGTCATACCGTAGATGATGTAATCCAGCCCCACGCGGAAGGCCATGGATGCGAAGACCTCAGGATACGCCGGGTCATCGGCCCACTCCCATGCGTCGCCCAGGTGCATGTTATGGCAGATTGCGACCATGATGCGACCCTTGTCGTCGCGTATGGCGCGCCACTTGGGCTGATAGCCGTCCTTCTCGTAGGTGCGGCCGGTCCTTTCCCAAATCTCGCCGGGGATCTGCATCTTATCGTCCACGTCATACAGGGTATGGAATATCTCGTCGTTGCTCTGCAGGTCTTCCACAGGGCGGTCGGGCAGCACCTGGCGCATGCCATTCATGAAGTTCTGCCAGTCATCGGTACCGTGGAAGTCATCCACCATCAGAAATCCGCCCTTCATCAGGTACTCTCGCAACCGCTTGGCCTCCGCGTCCGTGAACGACCAGGTCTGCACCTGCACCGCGTAAATCCATGGATAGTTGAATATCTCGTCGGAATCCAGAGAAACTACCTGCTCCGTCGAGCGACCGTCGATGCGGGTCAAGCGATGCATGGCGATCAGAAACTGGCGATCGGCCTTGGGGTAGTCGCGCGACCAGGATTGGAATCGGGACCCGCGGCCGCCGAAACCGCCATAGCCGCCGTAACCGCCATAGCTCGCCATACTGGAACTGTAGGCCAGGCGCGACCAGTAAAACTCCGCCTTGGCGTTGCTTGGCGTGTCGTCATTGCCAAAGCCAAAATCCGCAATCCGCTGGAAGGCCCAAAGCCCCATGGAGCTGGCCGCCACCGCAACGGTCACAAGTGCAACCCGGAAAAACTTCATCAAGGACCTCCGCGGAGGGGATGTGTGGAGTGTACAGAGTATGAAAAACACTTGCCGGTCAAATAATTAGACGAGAACCACCCTCGGTTGGTCGCAGCAGGTTGTGCGGTCCCAGCCCACCCGCTTGTCCAGGCCCTCCGGCGCGTGAGACGATGCAGGCTACACGCACCCGCGAAAGGGAATAGACGGTGAAAAGACGCGATCTCATTAAATTCGGCGGGTTGACCCTGGCACGGGCCGGAGCGGTCCGGTTCCCACTGCTGGCACAGGACGGCATGGCGATGTCCCCTGCCGCCCAGGCACCCCTCACGCAAGCAGATTACACCCTGCGCATCGCGCCGGTCACGGTCGAGCTTTCCCCCGACCGCATCCTCTCCACCATTGGCTACAACGGAACCGCGCCTGGGCCGGTACTGCGCATGAAGGAAGGCAAGCAGGTGACCGTGGATGTCATCAACGACACGGACACGCCGGAGCTGGTTCACTGGCATGGCATGCTCATTCCCTCCGCGGTGGACGGCGCGGAGGAGGAGGGTTCTCCCTTTGTGCCGCCCCACGGACGCAGCCGCATTCAACTGACTCCCAGCCCGGCAGGAAGCCGCTGGTACCACACCCATGTCATGGCCATGGACGACCTGCACAAAAGCACCTATACGGGCCAGTTCGGCTTTGTCTACGTCGATGGCGGCAACGATCCCGGCCAGTATGACCAGGAACATTTCCTTGCCCTGCGCGACTGGGAGCCCTTTTTTACCGGCCCGGGCACCATGGCGGACGAGGACGACGAAACCCATACGGGCCCGTTGCTGGAAAAGCCCGCAGTCCTGAACACCGCACAGGCCGGCCTCGAGGTCTCTTCCACAACCTACTCCATCAACGACAAGGCACTCGGCTTCGGCGAGCCGATCCGCGTCCGCGAAGGCCAGCGGCTGTTGCTCCACTTTCTGAATGCCAGCGCAATCGAGAACCGCCGAGTGGCGCTGGCCGGCCACAAAATGAAGGTGATCGCGCTGGATGGAAACCCCGTCCCGACGCCCCAGTCACTCGATTCCATCTTCCTCGGCGTAGGGGAGCGCATCGATGTCGTCGTGGAGATGAACAATCCCGGAATCTGGGTGCTTGGCGCAACCGAGCCGATGGTTCGCCAGGCAGGCCTGGGCGTGATTGTGGAGTACGCCGGGCAGCACCGCCAACCGTTATGGGTCGATCCGCCAAAGTCGTCCTGGGACTACACCATCTTCGGGACGGTCGCTTCCAGCTCGCCCGCACCGGAGCAGACCATCGATATGATCTTTGAGAAGATTCCCAGTGGAATGGGCAAGTTCAACCTGTGGCTGGTCAATGGCAAGCCCTATCCCCACGACCGCGAGTTTGTGTTGCAGCAGGGTACGCGGTATCGGTTGGTGATGCGCAACCGCACGGACGACGCCCATCCCATGCACATGCACCGCCATCTGTGGGAACTGGCCGAAATCAACGGCAAGAAGACCGCCGGCGTAATCAAGGACACGGTCGTCATTCCCTACTACGGTCGTGCAATGGTCGATTTTACGGCCACTCAACCGGGCCTTACCCTCTTCCACTGCCACATCCAGCAGCACATGGACTACGGATTCAAGGCGCTGTTTCGCACCGCCTGATGCGCACTTTGGATGCTGGGCTTAATCCTCGTCCTGCCCGCCGGGAAAGCGCGTTCCGGTGCCCACAAAGCTTTGCGAGTAGGTGCTGCCGGACAGTGTCTCCTTGACCGTGCGCCGGTGCTCGTAGTCCGCGACGTAGACATTGCCGTGGCTATCCACCGCGACGCTCTCTGGATAAAGAAAACCGGAGCCTACCGATCTCTCAATGGTGTTGCCGCCGGTCACCGTCTCCTTCAGCACACGATTGTTACTGGTGTCGGCGACGTATACGTTGCCGCTGCTATCCACTGCCACGCCTCGGGGTGCATTCAAGTCGCTGTCCACAACGACGCTCTGCGCATACTTCCCGTCTGCCGGCGTCAGCTTCAATATCCGCCCATGATTGCTATCGACCACATAGAGGTTGCCGCTGCTGTCCACCGCAATGCCGGTGGGATACGACAGGCCGTTATCCAATAGGACGCTCTGCGTGTAGCTGCCCGCCGCCAGCGTCTCCTTCAGCACACGGCTGTTGCCGGTATCGGTGATGTATACATTGCCGCTGCCATCCACCGCAACGCCATAGGGATACTCCAGGTCGCTGCCGATCATGCTCTGGGTATAGCTGCTGCCTGTCAGAGTCTCCTTCAGCACATGGTTGTTGCCGCTGTCGGCAACATAGACATTGCCACTGCCATCCACGGCTACGCCGGAGGAGTTGGATAAGTCGCAGCACACCACGATGGTCTGCTTGTAGCTGGCACCCGACGGCGTCTCCTTCAGCACTCGGTTGTTATAGCTGTCGTCAATATAGACATTGCCGCTAGTATCCACTGCGATGGCGTAGGGGGAGTAAAAGTCGTCGTCCGCCGTGTCATCCTTTACCTTGGAAGTGGGAGTCTGGCAGGCCAAGGTCTGGCTATAGGCAAGCAACAGGACCAGGCTTGCACCTATAAGCCAACGGGCTGCCCGATTACATTGCGATGGGCTGCGAACAATCCTCCTGCCCGGTTCTACGACAGGCGTTCTGCTCAACCAGATACGCAACGGTGGCGCAGAGTTGCTTTTCATAGCGCAGACCTCATGGGAAGAAGGCGGCGATGCTGTGACATTCGATCCGATGCGTCACGCAGGCCAGACCTCGGAACAGACTCTTCCCTTGCCTCGTCTGGTCGTGCTCCGTCTCTTCTTCTCTAAGCATGTGGCTTGCTCTGATCGCAGTATGTGACCCAAATCACAACCCGCGACCCACCAACTTCAAGCCCGGAAGCATAAATTCGTCAGGAGAGATTCGAACACCTAACCTTCCTATGCCAGCGTGAAGTATCGGTTGGAGGTGCTGGCTGTGTCGCTGAAGTTCCGGCTGCAGCGGATGGGGATGGCCAAGTTCGGGATATTCGCAGGTGACGTCGCACCGGTTCATAGGGACTATTACGAGCAGGTGGAGTAGGAGTGGAATGGTAGGCACGAGGAGACTCGAACTCCTGACCTCTACCGTGTCAAGGTAGCGCTCTAACCAACTGAGCTACGCGCCTGCAGCCAGCCCGGGCGGGCGGCGGTTACAACTTATTCAGTCTAAATTGCTGGGCGTGTCAGCGCAAACACCGAAGAAAAGCACATCGCGCTCCCTCCTGCCCCGCAGCAAGCAGAAAAATGCACTACGATGGACGTGCCCGCAAACCATGAACTTTCTGCGTCAGTTCCGCGCCGCTCCCAATTTGCTTACCCTGTTGCGTCTGTTCATCATTCCGTTTCTCATCATTACGATTCTGGACGGGCGGCACATGCTGGCCTTTGCACTGTTCGTGCTGGCTGGCTTCAGCGACGGACTGGATGGACTGGCGGCGCGCATAACCAAGCAGTACACGCGGCTCGGTCTCTATCTCGATCCCATAGCCGACAAGCTGCTTCTCAGCACGCTCTTCGTTGTGCTCACGCATATGGGCCAGGTGCCGCGCTATGTCACCGTGCTGGTCTTCAGCCGCGACCTGGGAATCCTGCTGATTGCAACCCTGCTGTTTGCCACCGGAACCCTGCGCGACTTCCGCCCCAGCCTGCTGGGCAAGTTCAATACGCTGGTCCAGATCTTCGGGCTCACCGTCGTATTGGTGGAGCTGGCGTGGCCCTCGATCGACGCCGTATTGCTCCGGGTGTGGCTCCTGAAAGCCATCGCCTGGCTCGCGCCCATCTCCGCCGCGCAGTATGCCTGGATCGTGGTGCGCAGAATCAGTACGCCCGAACCGGCGAGCAAGTAAGCCATTCCCCGCCGCAAAACATAACTCCAAATCAGGCTCTATAGTTGGGCTAATCCACGCTGTCGGAGCCAGCGCCCTCTTCATTGACGTCGTTCAGAATGTCGGCGAACTCCGCCGCATCGAACACCTCGCCGCACATCTGGCACACAACAAACTCTGCGTCCTCCTCGCGGGCGACGACGCGAACCTGCGGATGTTTGCACGATGCCGGCATAAGCGGAGGATTCTAGGCTATTAGAAAATCTTGCCTTTGCAGACACCACTTGTCAATCGGGAATTCAAACTTTGTCCTGACACAATAGTAGTGCTCCACATTAAACCCCAAGAAAATCATCCGCTGGCCAGGGTATCGGCAGATGGTTCCGGGCCATCCCTTGTTGGCCCTCACCCACCACCGCTGGCCTCGCTCCGAAAGCAGACTTGCAACCGGCCCGCTTCCGCCGTACACTAAATAGGACCAATACGGTCGGATTGGTGCCGGACATACAATCCTGCCATTCCGGCCTATAAGACAGAATCTGGCGAGAGAGGGGATCCGAATGCTTCGTTTGACCAAAAAAGCAGATTACGGGCTGATGGCACTTAAGTATCTGGCCGAGCAAGCCGGCATCTCGTCTGCCTCAGGCGCCAGAAACGCTGTCGCGCAGAGCGCCAAGGACATCGCCCAGGCCTACCACATTCCGCCGCCGCTGCTGGCCAAGATTCTGCAGACGCTGGCGCGCGCCGGGCTGCTGGTCTCCCACGCCGGAACCAATGGTGGCTACGCACTGGCGCGGCCCGCATCTAAAATCTCAGCCTTTGAGGTGATTCGCGCCATCGATGGGCCCTTGTTTATAACCAGCTGCATCACTATCCATGGATCGTGCGACCTTGCCGGCCACTGCACCATCAAAGAACCGCTGCGCAAGGTAAACGACAGCATCACGGATTTGCTCAGCAATATCCACATTAGCGACCTCATCGAGACGGCGGACGATACGCGTGGTGACGAGGCTGTCGCGCCGGGCCGCAAACTGGTCAGCATCCTGCAATAGAGGCGCTGATTCATAACCAGCCGAAACATTCAAGATTTGAACCACAGAGGAGCAACACAATGAGTCTTCAGAATGGAATTAGCCACAACGGGAATGAGACCGGCCAAAGTGGCTCGGTTCCCGGAACCAACAGCACAGGAGTAGTCATTACGCACTCGGAAACCCCGCTGCCTGAGGGCGTGCATCTTCCCCTCTACATGGACAACCACGCCACCACGCCCCTCGATCCCCGCGTGCTGGAAGCCATGATGCCGTACTTCACCGGCAAGTTCGGCAACGCCGCCAGCCGCAACCACCAGTTCGGCTGGGAGGCGGAAAAAGCCGTCGACATCGCACGTGAGCAGGTGGCCAAGCTCATTGGTGCCACCTCCAAGGAGATCATCTTCACCTCCGGCGCCACCGAGAGCGACAACCTCGCCATCAAGGGCATCGCCGAGATGTACCGCGAGCGCGGCAACCATATCATCACCCAGGTCACGGAGCACAAGGCCGTCCTCGATACATGCAAGAAGCTGGAAAAGATGGGCTATCGCGTCACCTACTTGCCCGTCCTGGCCGACGGCCTCATCGACCTCGACGACCTGCGCCGCGCCATCGTCACCGAAGGCCCGGAGAAGACCATCCTCGTCTCCATCATGTACGCCAACAACGAAATCGGCGTCGTACAGCCCATCCGCGAGATTGGCAAACTCTGCCACGAGAAGGGCGTTCTCTTCCACACCGACGCCGTACAGGCGGTCGGCAAGATTCCCGTCGATGTGCAGGCTGACAACATCGACGTCCTCAGCATCTCGGCGCACAAGCTTTATGGACCAAAAGGTGTCGGCGCTCTCTACGTTCGCCGCCGCAACCCCCGCGTCCAGATCACCGAACAGATCAACGGCGGCGGCCACGAGCGCGGCATGCGCAGCGGTACCCTCAACGTCCCCGGCATCGTCGGCATGGGCGCAGCCTGCGAGATCGCAAGGAACGAGATGGTGGCAGAGGCTGCCCGCGAACTCGAACTCCGCGACTACCTCAAGAACAAGCTGGAGTCCGCCCTCGACTACACCCAGGTCAACGGCAACATGGACCACCACCTGCCCGGCAACCTCAACATGAGCTTCGTCTACGTCGAAGGCGAATCGCTCCTGATGGGCATCAACGACATCGCTGTCAGCTCCGGCTCGGCCTGCACCTCGGCCACGCTCGAGCCCAGCTACGTCCTCAAGGCCCTCGGCTTGGGCGACGAGATCGCCCACAGCTCCATCCGCTTCGGCCTCGGCCGCTTCAACACCAAAGCCGAGGTGGACTATGTGGCCGATAAGATCATCGATGTAGTGCGCAAGCTGCGCGAGCTCAGCCCGCTCTACGAGATGGTGCTGGATGGCATCGATTTGACCAAGATTGAATGGGCCGCGCACTAGGTTCGTATTGATAATTTGGCAACAAGGAGAAACATCATGGCATACAGCGATAAGGTAGTAGACCACTACGAGAATCCCCGCAACGTCGGCACGCTGGACAAGTCATCCGACAGTGTTGGCACGGGTCTGGTCGGCGCGCCGGAGTGCGGCGACGTAATGCGCCTGCAGATCCGCGTCAATCCCCAGACACAGGTCATCGAGGACGCCAAGTTCAAGACCTTCGGCTGCGGCTCGGCCATCGCCAGCTCGTCGCTGGCCACTGAATGGGTCAAGGGCCGCACCGTCAGTGAAGCGCTCACCATCTCCAACACCGACATCGTCAAGGAGCTGGCCCTGCCACCGGTCAAGATCCACTGCTCGGTGCTGGCGGAGGACGCCATCCGCGCCGCCATCGGCGACTGGAAGAAGAAGAACGGTGTGGCCGAAACCGAAGGCACCTCCGTCGCCGCCTCCGCCCACTATAATTAGTGAAACTCAGGCCGGCGGATTCTCGAGTACGCCGGCCTTTGCTTGGTTATCCCTATGTCGAGTCCCTACGCTAGGCGCTATGTGCAGTGCGTACTCATCGGTATTCCGATTATTTTTGCTATGAGCTGGCTCCCTCCAAAGTTAAGTGGCGAGACGATCAAGGACTATGCAAGGAATCATCCCCGCTCAATGAGCGAGCGATTTGGATTTGCAGTCGTATTCTCTCTGGTGATAGCTGCTCCATTAGCACTTCTCGGTACGTCAGACATTTCAAAAGAACGCGATAAGTAAGTCGCTTTTACCACAACAACGGATCGCCCTATGTCCATGGTCACCCTCCAAACCGAAACACCCAAAGGCGCGGTCGCCGCACCTGTCGTGCAGGCCGCTCCGCCGTCCCCGGTCCTCACCGCCGACGGCGAACCCGACGGTGCCAAGGGTATCCAGGTCACAGCGCGCGCGCTCAAGCGCATCCGTATCGCCATGGCGAAGGAACACATCTCGCCCGCTGCCGGCGGCCTGCGCGTGGGCATCACCGGCGGCGGTTGCTCCGGCCTCAGCTACAGCATTCGCTTCGACTCACATCCCCGTGAGCGCGACCGCATCTACGCCTACTCGCAGACGCACCTTGACCCCACGCTCACGGATGCGCCGCCGATCCGCATCTTCGTCGACCCCAAAAGCTTCATTTACCTTAGCGGCATGGTTCTCGACTATGAGGAGACCCTCATGCGCCAGGCCTTCAACTTCATCAACCCGCACTCCACCAAATCCTGCGGCTGCGGCTCCAGCTTCTCTACATAAAATACTAAGTAATTTTAGTATTTACATATAATCTATCCTCGCATAGTATTACTAACGAGGACAAGACTATGCAATCGACACTTGGTACGATCGAAGCGTCAGAATCCGAATATCCTATGCAAGAGAACTTCGATCTAAGCGTCGCGGACGCGGTGTGGATAGGCGTAGCCCTGCTCCACAACAGTCGTCCCAGCCAGGCACAGTTCACCAACGATGAGATCGTGAGCTCTGTTCTGAAACATCGTCTGACGAAGGCAACGGAGAAGAGCATCCGGCAGCATGTTATTCAGCATTGCGTCGCCGAATGTAAGCCCCAGCCAAACCGCAGCTGCATGTTGCACGCAACCCGAGATAGCCATAGGAGAATATTCCACGATTGGGAAGACCAGCCTCATCCGGAACGTCGGGGAGCTCCAACCCATCCCGTGTGGGAGAATCTTCCAGCACAATATGCCTATCTCCAACAATGGTACGAAGAGAGGCGGAACAAGAGGACTTCCGAGATGTCTAGGCAAGACCCTTTACTCGATTTGATCGGCAGCGGAAGTGAAATCTGGACGGGCCACTCCGCGGATGACTATGTCACGAATCTCCGTGCAGGTTGGAGTGAAGCCCGGTGAGCCGCATCTTCTGGGACACAAATCTATTCATCTATCTCTTTGAAAAAAACGCCGAGTTCCTAAAGCCGACCCAGGCACTGAGGAACCGGATGATCGAACGCGGAGATGAGCTGATTACTTCAACAATGACCCTGGCCGAAGTGCAGGTTGGGCCACGCAGAGCCAAAAACTTTGCGCTCGCTGAGCGCTATCGCGATGCTATTCGTAGTACAAGCAGTGTGGTGCTTTTTGACGATGCGGCCGCCGACATCTACGCGGAACTGCGGGTGAACCCTGCAATTAAGCCACCGGATGCCATTCAACTGAGTTGCGCAGCCGCTACAGGCGTGGAACTCTTCATTACAAACGACGTCAATCTGCACAAGCTGATGGTGCCTGGAATTCATTTTGTGACCTCGCTAATGCGGGTACCAATCTGACCTGCATCGTCGGTTCAATTCGGATAGTCTGAGACTGCATGAGCCACGACGGATATACCACCTACTTCGCCATCTTCTCCCTGCCCGCACACCTGGTGCTCGATCTCGCCGCGCTGGAGAAGAGCTTTTACGCGCTCAGCCGCAGGCTGCATCCCGACCGTTTCGCCTCTCGCCCCCCAGACGAGCAGGTCGCCGCACTCGCCGAAAGCTCTCGCCTCAACGACGCCTATCGCACCCTGAAAGACCCCATCGCGCGCACCGAGTATTTGTTGATGCTGGAAGGCATCGAGTTGGAGGAGCAGTCGAAATCCGCCACCGAAGCCGCGCGCGCCAGCGGCACGGCCAAGAAGCAGATCGTTCCCGAAGACATGCTGGAAGAGGCCTTCGAGTTGAATATGCAGCTCGAAGAGATGCGCATGGCAAAGAAGATGGGCGAGGACGATCCGCAGTTGCGCAAGGACCTACTCACAGCAAAAACCGGCTTCGACAACAAAATGGCCGCCACGCAGGCCGAACTGGAATCCTTGTGGGCAAAGTGGGATGCCGCCTTCGACGCTAACGACTCCGCCGCCAAAGTCGCAACCCGCGATGCCATGGTCGCGCTGCTCAACCGGAGAAGTTATTTGCGCAATCTGGTTCGCGATGTGAACCAAGCCCTGGAATCCTGAAGCACTTCGCCGTGCAGTAACGCAAAAAGGGAAGGCCGAGTGGCCCTCCCTTTTATAAATCCCTGTCCATCCCAACGACTGAGCTTACTGTCCGGCTTCAACTCGTGGAGTAATCAGTCCAATGTTGTCCACATCCGCCTGATGACCAAAGTCGATTACCTCCGCGACCTTACTAAAATCCAGGTCCGGATCGCCTTTGACGAACATCACCTTCTCCTGGCGAGTAGCGAATATCTCCGTCAGCTTGGGCTCGATCTCGGATTTGTTGAAGGCTGTCTCGTTGATCTTGTACGAAGGTTCTCCCGCTCCGTTGGCGAGCACCTGCACCACGATCGTCTGCTCAGGCGGCGGTGCCGACTTGTCCTTCGGAGGCTGCGGAATCAGCGTATTCAGCCCCTTCGGCGTCACCGGCACGATCACCATGAAGATGATCAACAGCACCAGAAGAACGTCGATCAGCGGCGTAACGTTGATCTCCGACATTGCATGATCTGTACCACCACCCCCGCCCATTCCCATAACAATCTCCTTAGACCTTCTGTTGCGATCGGCTGATTTCGCCCGGCCGCCCGGCACTGCGCCGGCAGGCGCTACTGCTTACTTCTGAACTGTATCTTCCGAATCGCGCTTCTCCGTCAACATGCCAAGTTCGCTGACTCCCGCGGTCCTAATGTCGTCGACCACTTCCATCACCTTGCCGTATTTGGCGCGTATATCGGCGCGCAGATAGACTTGTTTGTCTGTCTTGTTCTCCAGCTTGGCGGAGATCTTGGGTCCCAGTTGCTCGGGTGGTACCTGGTCCGCGCCAAGGAACGACTTGCCGTCGCGTGTGATCGCAACCGTGATGGCGTCTTCCTTGTTGGCGTTCTCCATGATGACCGCCGCAGAGGCAATCGGCAGGTCAACATTGACCTTGTTGTTCAACATGGGCGTGATGACCATGAAGATGATCAGAAGCACCAGCATCACATCCACCATCGGCGTGACGTTGATGTTGGAATTGACCTTCTTGCCTTCGTCGCGTTTGGTAATAGCCATAATGTTTGTCCCGTTCAGTCGTTGATGGACGATGCCGTGCTGCTGTCAGCCGCTCAGAGGTTCAAGAGGCTTCGGAGGCCGTTCGCTTGCCGGCCTCCGAAGGCCATGCTATCCGAGTGATCCCGCTTTTCGCCTGCCAATACCAGGCAGGGTGCTCGTCTTACCGGTGGCTCTGCTTGATGAAGTAGTCCACCAGTTCGCTGGAGCTGTTGTCCATCTCGACGTCGAACGCTTCCACCTTGTTGGTGAAGTAGTTGAACGTCATGACGGCGGGGATGGCGACAAAGAGTCCGAACGCAGTGGTGACCAGTGCTTCGGAGATACCGCCTGCAACCGCGCCGATGCCAGAAGTCTTCTGGGTGGCGATGGCTTGGAAGGCGTTGAGGATTCCGATCACGGTGCCCAGCAGTCCGATGAACGGCGCCGTGGAACCGATGGTCGCAAGTCCGCCCAGGCCGCGCTTCAGCTTGGCGTGAACGATGGCTTCCGACCGTTCCAGAGCGCGCTGCGAGCTTTCCACCTGCTCCTCGGTGATGGTGCCACCGGAACCGAAGCTGCGGAACTCCTGCAGGCCGGCTGTGACAACTTCGGCCAGATGCGACTTCTTGCTGCGGTCGCCAAGTTTGATCGCCTCGTCCAGACGGCCATCCTTCAGCGCACCCGCAACCTTTGGCGCAAATTCACGCGACTGCTTTTTTGCTGCGTTGAAGTACAGCCACCGGTCGATCATGACCGCCAACGACCAGATCGACATGATGAACAGGATGATGGCGATGACGCGTGCCGGCCATCCCATGTTGGAGAGCAGACCGCCGATGCTGAAGCTGACCGTCGGGGCATCAGACTGAAACCACATGGCGAGCGTCGCGGGTACGTGAGCGAAGTTTGCGAGATGAGCGAGAATCACTGGAATCTTTCCTCCTGATTTCTAAACAACATTGGACTGGTTCGATCTAAAAACCTGATCTGGTACAGGTCGGATGCTAAAACTCAATCTTCCGGCCCTGAATCGAATGCGTGTACTGCTTGTAACCAACCTCTGCAAAACTGCTATCGGCTATCCGCCGCCGAAGGTAAAGTTGACCGTAATGCTCGTCTCCACCTCAACCGGCTCTCCGTTCAGCAGATAGGGCTTGTAGCGCCATCGGCTGACAGCGTCCCGGGCGGCGTTCACCAACATCCCGTTGCCACTGATAACCGACAGGTTCTCGATTGTGCCATCCTTCGAGATAATGGCATGCAGAATGACCGCCCCTTGCACATGTGCCGCCTTGGCAATCGCAGGATAGACAGGTTCAGGCTTGGAAATAATCATGCCGGCAACCGTTCCGCTGGATACTTTGACCGGCCCAACCTGCTTCGGGACCGCCCTGGGAACGACCGGTGGCGGCGTCGACATGCTGGCAAAGAGGCCGCCTGCCACGCTACCGTTGCCGGGGCCGCCCATGCCTTGCATGCCCATGACTCCCGCACCCGCTACCGGAGCTGCTTCCTCGTGAATCATCTTGATCTCTTTGGGAATCTTGGTCGGTGCATGCAGGCCCGAGTCAATCTCGGAGACGATCTTCACCGGCACTACCTTCTGCGGCGGAGGCGGTGGAGGCGGGGGCGGAGGCGGAGGTGGCGCTACCAGCAACGCAGTCAGGGCCATCTTCGGCAGTGCATCGGGATACAGCAGCGGAATCAGGATCAAGATGGCCAGGATGGACAGATTGATTGCGCCCGTCACAAACATCCACCGACTTGTTTTGGTCTTGAGCTGACCGCCGGATTCCATCAAAGAGCTTTCAAACATGGACAGCCTCGCTAAAAAATGTTCTACCCAGTTTAGACACCGCGCCGGCCTGCTTTGTTCCCGAGACCGCGCCGCTTCGTTGCCGCATCTGCAATTCCCTTGTCCGCAGGGGCCATGGACCTCTGAAACCAGGCTGCCAAAGAATCTTACACAAAATCGCATACAACTGAAAACCCGGCCCTGTGAATCGGGCTTTTACGCCCTGGCGCGCTTGGCTGGCAGATTCGAGACCTTGCCCCGGCTCTTGCGCCAGTCCTGATACGCCACCAGCATGGGCGCGGCCACCGCGATCGACGAATACGTCCCGATCACAATGCCCACCACCAAAGCAAACGAAAAGCCGCGCAGCACCGGCCCGCCAAACAGGAACAAGCTCATCACCGTCAGGAAGGTAAGGCCGGAGGAGATCACGGTCCGGGTCAATGTCTGATTGATGCTTCTATTTACTACGTCCGGCAGCGATTCCCGGCGCGACAGGGCCAGGTTCTCGCGGATGCGGTCGAAGACCACGATGGTGTCGTTCATCGAGTAACCGATCAGGGTCAGGATTGCCGCAATCACCGTCAGCGTGATCTCCTGGTTGGTCAGGCTGAAGGCGCCTACTGTAATCAGCGTGTCGTGAAACACCGCAACCACGGCGGCAATGCCGTAGATCAGCTCGAAACGGAACCATAGGTAGATCAGCATCCCGATCAGCGAGTAAACCGTGGCCAGCTCGGCCTGATGTTGCAGTTGTGTGCCGGCGGTGGGGCCTACGATATCAACCTTCTGGATGGTGCAGTCCGAGCCGGGTTGGCCGCAGTTCAGTGCGTCCTGCACTTGCATGCTCCCGGTATCGTGCGCGCTGTCCGATGACTCCGGCAGCGAGATGACCTCCATGTTGACGGACTGGCCTCGGGCATCGCTGATGGGATAGACGATGGAGTCCTTGACCCCGGCCTTGCTCAGCGCCTGGCGAATGTTGTTCTCATTCGGCGTGCTCGCGAACTGCACCTGAATCTCGGTGCCGCCCTTGAAGTCCACGCCGCGGGGAATACCGTGCCAGAACAGCATGCTCAGTACGCCCGCCACGGAAAATATCAGCGAGAAGCCGAGAAAGTACCACTTTTTGCCCAGCCAATCGATCTTTGCGTCTCGAAACAGTTCCACTTTGCTTTCCTCTGGCGTGCCGTGCATCGCCTGGTGTTACTAGTGCTCACTAACTCACTAACTCACTGACTTGCTGACTTGCTGACTTGCTGCCTCTAAATCGATAGTTCCGCGCCGCGTTCCTTTCGCGCAAGATTCGCGTCGAAGATAGTTCGCGAGACGAATACGGCGGTGAACAGATTGGCCAGCAGCCCGAAGGTCAGGGTCACTGCAAAGCCCTTCACCGGGCCGGTCCCGAAGATAAACAGAATGCCTGCTGAAACGATCGTCGTGACGTGGGTATCGACGATGGTAATCCACGCGTGGCCGAAGCCCTGCTGCACCGCCACCGCCGCCGTCTTACCGGCGCGCAGTTCTTCGCGGATACGCTCAAAGATCAGCACGTTCGAATCCACGCCCATACCAATGGTCAAAATGACGCCGGCGATCCCCGGCAGCGTCAGCGTTGCTCCTGCGATTCCCATGAATCCCAGCAGGATCACCAGGTTCAACAGTAGAGCCAGGTCCGCGTTGATGCCCGAGCCACGATAGTAGATCAGCATGAACACCATCACAGCCATCATGCCAACGATGGCCGCGACCACCCCCTGATGGATCGATGCCATGCCCAGGCTCGGCCCCACCGTACGCGTCTCCAGGGTCTCGATCGACGCAGGCAGCGCGCCGGTTCGCAGCATCAGCGAGAGATTGTCCACCTCGTCCTTGGTGAAGGTGCCTGTAATTTCGCCGCGGTCGCGAATGGACGAATTGATCGATGCCACCTCGCGAATCTTGTTGCCCAGTACGATCGCCATCGAACCTGGATTCGGGCTGTCCTTGGAGTGCGCCGAGGTGTACTTGTAGAAGCGGTCGCCGGCCTCCGTCGTCAGCGTGAAATCCAGATCCGGACGGCCGTTCTGGTCGTTCGAGGGCTGCGCATCGCGGAAGTCCGTTCCCTCCACCACGCTCGCCCGCTCCAACA
>CAIZFH010000031.1 GCA_903932155.1 uncultured Granulicella sp.
GAAATATTCCACATGGGCCGATCCAGCCGAGCCATAGTTGCCGACATCGGCGTAATAAGGGCCTTTCTCGAAGTTCACCCGCTTCACAAACTCCGGGAGGACGGTGTTCATGTCCGAGTACCCCTCGCCATGTGCGTGCGATGGCAGGTTCAGCGGCATATCGTCGAGGAAAATGGCGAAATCCGTGCCGTGGTCGAGATTGAAGCCGCGAAGATAATATTGGTTGGCCTTGCCGCCGCCAGCATGTTGCGTGATGATGAGACCGGGAACCGTCTCCAAAACTTCTCCCGAACGAAGAATCGGACGATCCTGGATTTCCGTTGCGCCCACTGTTCCCTGAGTGCTGGATTCGGCAATTCCGATAAGGTCATCCTCCCGGCCCTGCACGTTTAATGTGGTGCTTACGGAGCCGACTACCAGAGAGATGCGCAGCGCGGCCGGCGCACCAGCGGCCCCTATGGTGACGGGGATTTCTTTGGCTTCAAAACCGGGATTCGATACCACGAGTCGATAATTTCCTGCCGCGAGTCCAGAAATAATGGAGGAGCCGGTCGTATCCGACTGTGTCGTTCTTTGTAAAGTACCGTTCACGCTTCGAACCTGCACGGTAGCCCCCGCAATCACCGCGCCAGTCTGATCGGTGATCCGAATGGAGACTGCCTGTTGGGCTGAGAGACTGCCAGGAACACTGGCAATCATCGCAAGAGAGAGAGCAACAGCGTGAATGCGCGACAAGGGGAAGGCCTTCGGATCAAAATCCTTCACGGACTGGAAGTGTTATATGAATCATTGGTAACACGATTTTTAAAATTGTATTCGTGACGGCCATCACATAGCCCGACTTCTCACGGTCGGTACGGACCAGAGCATGTGGATGGTTTCTATGAAAAAAGGGTACCGCGAAGGTAGCCTATGGGGTGCGCGGAATCTGCTGCGCGGTGATTACTACCTCATCCAGTTGAACATCGCTGTCGTCCTTACCCACCAAAACCTTCGCTGAGATGCGGTCCCCAGGATGAAGTTTCGCTGCCATGCTAGCATCCTTCAACTTGTATGACATGGTCATCGCATCCATAAAACCGGGGATTGCTTCATGATCCACCGTTACAAAGTCAGTTGTCGCATCTACAGTCACAACCTTCCCACGCAGGTTGTATATCTTCGTGTCGGATGTTGCAGCAACCATATTCATAGCACTCTTCTGCCGACAGCCACCTGTCAGGCCAGTCGCCGTCATCAGAAGCACCAATCCTAATATCCGAGCAGGATAGAACATTGCATTCCTCCTTATCTATCCATTTCAATTTCCGTGAAATTTCTTACCGCGTGCAACACATGATCAAACCTAACCTGATACCGAAGCTAGTGTTGCACAGAGAGGCATGTAGGGTTACGCGAGAAATAGACTGCTCAGAGCTTGAAACGGTAGCGGAGTTCGGCGTAGAGCTGGCGGGGATCATTGTAGTGGAAGCCGCCGAAGGTGAGGGAGTTGTCGAGCAGAACGCGGCGATTGGCGACGTTGGTGGCGGTGACGGAAGCGGAGATGTTTTCAGTGATGGATTTGCCAAGGGCGAGATCGAAGGTGGTGTTGTAAGGCAGATATTGATTGGGATAGGGAGTGGTGGGGTCAGGCGCGCCGTTGGTAAAGCCTGAGCCGTAGTAGACGTTGGTGGAGAGGAAGGCGTGCGCTGGAAGGGTGGCGTTGAAGCCGACATTCAGCGTGTTGCGCTGGTCATGGTCGACGGGAGTATAGGCGAAGCCAGCGTCACAGGCGGGGTCGCCGATGGGAGTGCAGATGAGGCCGCCGGTAATGTTGCCACGCTGTTCGGCGATCTGGTTGGAGTAAGCGAGGTGAGCTTGGCCGAGGCGGGCGATGCGGGGTGAACGGAGGGTGAGTTCCCATGCGCGTACGAGGGCACCGTCGATGGTGACGGGGAAGTAGATGCTTGAGTCGCCGATGTTCGAGTGGTCGAGGAAGTTGTTAATGCGGTTCTTGAAGGTGTCGGCGTCGAGCAGCCATCCGTGGAAGGGGATTTGCAGGCCGAACTGGTGCTCCTCGTCTCGCTCCCCGTGGAGGGGGACGAGGGTGGTGTTGTTGGCGCTGGCGAAGGTGAGGACCGGGCCGGAGGCAGTGAGGAGTGGCGGAGGTTGATAGAAGAGTCCATAGAAGGCGCGGAAGACCCAGTTGAGACGGGGGATGCGGAGGGCCGCGCCGAGGCGGGGATCGGTGTAGTTTTCTGTGAACTGGCCATGAAATCCCGCTTGACGCAGGCCCGCGATGAGGGTGAGCCAGTCGGTGGGCTTGTAGTTATCGGAGATGTACTCTTCAACCACGCCGCCTGATGCAGTGTCAGGCTCACTGATGGGGAGTGCGCCGCTGCCGTCGTTGAAGAGGACGCCGAAGAGGTAGTTGTCATGCTGTCCGAAGGAGTAGAGGCCTGCTTGCAGGGTGTTGCGGGCGATGGTGGTCGTAATGCTGGCTTGCGCACCTGCGTAGGTGGAGGAGCGGTTGACGGTGGTTGCGGTGGGCGTGTCGTTTGGATTGGAGTTGTAGCCAGCCTTGTTGTAGTGGACGAAGGGCGAAGCTTGCAGCACGGTGCGCGAATTGAAGGTGTGCAGCCAGGAGAAGGAGGCGAGGCCGTCTGTCTCATGCTGGGTGTCGCGCAGTCCACTGGAGTCGTACTGTTGATTTTCGAAGTCATTGGGGTTGGGGTCGTAGGGAATCTGGAAGAAGTCTTCGCGCAGTTGGGTGACGAGGCGGAGTTGATCGCGGGGGGTGCGGTTGAAGAGGAGGGATGCGAATCCGCCCTCGCCGTTGGTAGCGTCGTGGTGGACGGCGGCGATGGGCGGAGCGAGGCCGTAGTCGCTGCGATTGGCGTTGAGGCTGACGTAGTACGCGCTGCGCGTGTTGTGATCGCCGAAGCTGAGCTGGTCGTTGGTCTGGAGGAAGTTGCCTGCGGAGAGAACAAGCTCGGCCTGGCGGTCGCGCTCGAAACCTGTGCGTGGGACGACGTTGAAGACTCCGTAGGTGCGATCACCGATGTCGGCGGTGTAGCTGCCACGCTGTACTTCGAGGTAGTCGATGTCCTTGGGGTCGATCTGCGCGGCGAGGTTGGAGGCGATGTTGGTGTTGGGAATCTCGACGCCGTCGATGAGCCAGGAAACCTGATGACCACCGCGCATGTGCAGCATGTCGTGGGTCATGTAAGCGCCGGGGGTGTAGTCGGTGATCATGGCCATGGAGTTCGTGCGGTCGGCGCCGGGGGTCTGTGCGATGTCGGTGCGGGAGAGGAGCGCAGTGGGAGTTACGGTATC
>CAIZFH010000032.1 GCA_903932155.1 uncultured Granulicella sp.
GGACTTCTTCTGCGATGCGGTGAAAGGCTCCGGCGTGCTGCTGCTGCCCTTCATCAACACCTGGGCCAGTACAACGGAGGCCATCCTGGAGAAGGCGATGCAATACATCAAGGGCGGCTTCTCGTTCCGGCTGAAGAGCAAGCTCGATGTGTGGGAACGAAGCTACGACAGTAGGCGCATTTTGGAGCAGGAAGGTTTTGACGAAAGGATTCGGTATATACATCAGAATCCCGTACGGGCACGTATTGTGAATACGGCAGGCGAGTATCCGTTTTCACCTTGTGGAAGAGAACAGCTTGTCGATCCGGGTCCGAGTCATTTTAGGCACAATGAGGAGAAGACCCGGGGCTAAAGAGGGTGCAGAAAAAGGCTCAGTTGCCATTCCTGAAAGAAAACCCGGGGCTAAAGAGGGTGCTGAAGAAGTGGCATTTTTGAACTGACGAAACGATACGAGGTTGGATTTGCGCAGTTTTGGCAGTTGGATTTTGGTTTTTTGGGGTGTACGACGAGTTCTATAAGCCCATCTCGACTGCTGGGGATCAGATCGCTGCGGTCAGCGTGGCCATGCGGGTGAGGTTGTAGGCTGCGGCGGCGAGGGTGAAGTTCCAGTCCAGTTTGCGATGTCCGCGATGACGCGTCTTGCGTAGTTGGGCGGTGGTTTTGAGCCAACTGAAGAAGCGTTCGATCCACTTGCGCTTCTTCTGTCCGGCGGCGTACTCGGGCCGGTCGTAGAGCCCTGGGTCAACCCAGCATCGTCTGACCCCAACCGGGTATGGCGGCACATGAGCTGCGATGTCCATCTGCTTCAACCCTTCGACGAAGTCCTGTTCGTGATAACCCTTGTCGGCGACCACGGTGCGAGGCAGGGCCGTTTTCTTCAGTTGCCGCACCATGGCAATGGCGGCGTGGCGTTCGGCCCTGGGCGAGCAGGCCGAGACCGAGGTCGCCACGATCAGACCGTGCCGGTTCTCGCTCACCGCATGCGCCATGTGCTGCAGCTTCCAACCCGTCTTCAGGCCCTTGCGATACATCCGCGCGTCCGGGTCGGTTCTCGACTCATGAGTGTCGCGCTTGAGCACCTCTCCGCCCCATCCTGTGCCCTTCGTGGGCGGCGGTCCCGGCTTCTCGCGATAGCTCTTCTCGGAAGCCCAGGCCTCGATCAGCGTGCCGTCCACGGTGAAGTGCTCGTCCGACAACAGCCGCAGCTTGCGCGCCGCAGCCACCACCGCGGCGAAGAACTCCTGCGCCACCTCGCCCGACAACAGTCGCTCACGGTTCTTGGTAAAGCTGGTCGCGTCCCATACCGGCTGGTCCATGCTCAGACCGACGAACCAGCGGAACAGCAGGTTGTACTCCATCTGTTCGACCAGCATCCGCTCGCTGCGTACCGAGTACAGCATCTGCAACAACAGCGCACGCAGCAACTGCTCGGGAGGCACCGATGGCCTCCCCATCCCCGAGTACATCTGCTGGAACCGAGGCTCCAACGTCTGCATCGCCTCATCGCACATCGCCCGAACCCGCCGCAGAGGATGATCCAGCGGCACCCGCTGGCTCAGGCTCCCATAACTGAACATCGATTCCTGTAAAAGCTCGTCTCCACGCATGTCTCCTTCTATCAAAATATCCTGTTTAAATCGTAGTGACTTTTTCAGCACCCTCTAAAGCCCCGCTGATTCTGTGACCCTATTCGTGGGGCTGAAGCCCCACGCTAATCCGAAAGACGCGCTACCAGAGGCCCCAGGCGCGGGAGATGTAGTCGGAGAGGGTCATGGTGATGAGGACGAGGAACATGAAGAAGCCGGCGGCGACGGTGGTCTTGATGAGGTGCGACTGATATTTGACGTGCATGAAGAAGAGGATGACGATGACCGCTTTGGTGCAGGCGATACCCAACGCGATGATGGGGTTGAAGACGCCGAGGTCGATGTTGGCTGCCACCACGGTGAGCGCCGTTCCGGCAAGCAACGACCCGAAGACGAGGGCGTATTGCGCCGGCGAGACGATGTGATGCTCAGCGTGCTCCGGGTTGGTGATGTTACTGGGATCATGGAAGTGCTGCTCGGCGTGTTGTGCTTCGTGGGCCATCGCGTTTTCCTTCTGTAGGTCTAGTGGGCCAGGGGGTGACGGTTGATGAGGTAGAGCAGGGGAAACAGGAAGAGCCAAACAATATCGACGAAGTGCCAGTAGAGCCCGAAGTTTTCTATGGGCGCGACGTACCCGGCGGTGAAGTCCCCGTGCTGGGCGCGCGCCAGCAGCCAGAAGAGCAGGCCGATCCCGATGATCATGTGCAGTGCGTGCATGCCGGTCATGGCGAAGTAGAGGAAGAAGAAGATCTGCGTGTGCTGGGCCATGTCCGGCGGGAGCGGATTGCCGACCGGTTTTCCTGTCTTCGCGTCCATCGGCGGATTGATGAACTGCGAAACGTCAAAGCTGTTGCCGGGAATATGGTGCAGCTCCCACTTTTCCTTGTACTCGAAATACTTGACGCCGAGGAAGGCCAGGCCGAACAGCGTGGTAAAGATCAGCATCCACACCAGCAACTGCTTCTTGCGAACCTCCGCCGCCCATACCGCCAGTGCCA
>CAIZFH010000033.1 GCA_903932155.1 uncultured Granulicella sp.
CAACTCCATAGACGCCTCGGACAGGACGCCGACCTTCGACGTGAAGTCGTGGAACTCCGTGCAAACGAGCGTCGATTGCAAGTTGAGTTGCGTGAACAGGACATCGAAAGCCGGAAACGGCGGGCCTTATCTATCGTTAATAATAATGCTGGCCGCATTGTTCCGTTGCTCGATGCAGAACGCCCCAACGACCCGATCTCTCTCGAAATCAACGATCTCACAATCAAAGTGGTCGGGGCTCAACGAGCAGACTATCTCTCCGAAATCGGCAGCGGGTCAAATTGGCTTGCTTACCACATAGCCGTTACACTCGGGCTTCATCAGTTTTTCATGACAATGGAGCACAGCTCTGTTCCTGGATTCCTAATTTTTGATCAACCAAGCCAAGTCTACTTCCCCAAACGTGCGGCCGGACGAGAAGAAGGTTCCGATGATCCCCGATTGCGAGACGAGGATATTGAAGCTGTTCAAAAAGCATTCGAGGTTCTTGGTTCTGTGGTGTTGGCATCAAAGGGACAACTTCAGGTAATAGTCTTGGACCACGCACCTCGCGAGGTATGGGGTGGCATTCAAGGGATTGTTGAATTCGAGGAATGGCGAGGAGGAATTAAGCTTGTTCCAGACGATTGGATCGAATGATCATTACTTGGTAATTTACCCACGCAGGCAGGATGCTCTCTAACCCCCACATTGTGTATTACTCGTCATTTCTCATTAACAATTACTGGAATTGTCCGACATGGCCATAGAATGTCCTATCATTCTGAAGAACTCCGAAACTCCATGTCCGAATCAACATCTCCGAAGCTGAATCCGGCGCAACAACATGTGATCGAGTCCGTTCATCGCGGCTTTCTTTATCAACATCTCTATGCAACAGGTTGTCTGCTAATTGCGGAGTCTGAAGACTTCAAGCGCGTGATCGTTGAAGGGGACGAGGATATTGAGCTATTACGACATTCGGTGCATGCATACATACAGGTCAAAACCCGTTCGCGCACGCTAATACCCACCGATCTCGCTGGTGCTATGAAGCGCTTCGATCATCTGCGTCGTGAGCATGCGGGGGGCATTCGAAGCGGTAGTCCCGCATTTTACTTCGTAGCGAATCAACCGCCTGGCCCGGCCCTTGCCGCAGAGTTGGACTCAGACCAATGGCCAGCAGATATAGTCGTTGTCTGGCCGGGCATGGAAGGCACAGAATCCCATGACTTTCTGCCTCCGGCTTGGAACGATGTTGCTGGAGCCGTAGAATGGTGTATCGAACAAGCGGATAGAATCCGCTTTAGGAAAACGAGTGCAGATACTCTTGTTTGGAAATTAGCCGCCACTGCTATGCTGGCTGCGAGTGGAGGCAAACCCTTCGAAAACCACACATTCACCCTCGACGATTTACCCCGGATATTCGAACAGGCGGTCGCC
This sequence comes from uncultured Granulicella sp., assembly GCA_903932155.1. GTDB lineage: Bacteria > Acidobacteriota > Terriglobia > Terriglobales > Acidobacteriaceae > Edaphobacter. The sequence goes on from CAIZFH010000033.1 coordinate 1,423, forward strand.
GGTCTCCAAGAGTTCCCGCCTGCTCCTCCCAACTACCGCCCTCAAATTGACGAACCGTCGATCCGCTCTGAGCGGCGTGTTAGAATGATTGTCGGATTCTCTGGCGCGGGGAAGACCGCGTGGGCAGCCTATGCGGCTCAGCATTCCGAAAGTTTGTGCATCTACTACGACGTGGGCGATGAGCCAAGCCCGGCCGTACCCACGACACTGGCCAACGAGCTTGCTGCGGCCTTCTCAATCTTGGCACCAGGCAAACCGCTGTGCGAGATCATTCCCGCAAGCGCATCGGCGAACAACGCTCTCGGTTGCCTCAGCCGCTACGCTGGGCAACACGAACTCGAACCAGTCGTCGTGATTGATAATGCCCACAGGGTATCAGCCTCCGTCCTTCGGTCCATGATCGAAGTCGCCCCGCTGCTGAGGTTCGTTCTTCTCTGCCATCCAGAAGAATCGATCAAAGAATTGGAAGCACTGCTCGGCGTCAGACGTGAAAGCCTCCAAGGTTGGAATGATGACGCCGTTGCCGCAG
>CAIZFH010000034.1 GCA_903932155.1 uncultured Granulicella sp.
CCGCACCGCAATATTCACCGCCTGGTCGCCCACCCGCTCCAGGTCCGCGTTGATGCGAATCACCGAGAGGATGAAGCGCAGGTCGATCGCCATCGGCTGCTCCATCGCCAACAGGTCCAGCGCCAACTGGTCGATCTCGCGCTCCAGCCGGTTGATCCCAGGCTCAGCACGGAACACAAGCTCGCAGATCGAGAGGTCGCGCGTCCGGTATGCTTCGATGGAGCGCTGGATCGCCTGCTCGGCCATGCCCGCCATCATCAGCAGCCGTTCCTTCAGATCGTCGAGGCTTTGCTGAAACTTGATCCGAGAGGCCATTATCCGAACCTCCCCGTAATGTAGTCCTCGGTCCGCTTGTCCGATGGCGTCGTAAAAATCTTGTCCGTCGAGTTGAACTCCACCATCTTGCCGTTCAGGAAGAAGCCGGTATTCTCCGCCACGCGCGCCGCCTGCTGCATATTATGGGTCACAATCACAATCGTATACTGGCTCTTCAACTGGAAGATCAGGTCCTCGATCTTCGACGTCGATACCGGGTCCAACGCCGACGCCGGCTCATCCATCAGCAGCACCTCGGGATCGACCGCCAGCGCGCGCGCGATGCACATCCTCTGCTGCTGCCCGCCGGAGAGGCTCGCTCCCGATTTCTTCTTCAGGTCGTCCTTCACTTCTTCCCAGAGCGCGGCAGCCTTCAGGCTGCGCTCGACTGTTTCATCCAAAATTGCCTTGTTGCGGAACCCGTTCAACTTCAGCCCGCTGGCCACATTGTCGTAGATCGACATGGTTGGAAATGGGTTCGGCCGCTGAAACACCATCCCCACCCTCCGCCGGATGTCCACCGGCGAAGCGTCCTTGTAGATGTCCACCTCGCCCATTTTTACCACGCCCGTTGCCCGCGCAATCGGATTGGTTTCGTGCATCCGGTTCAGGCAGCGCACAAATGTGCTCTTGCCACAGCCCGACGGCCCAATCAGTGCCGTCGCATGGTTGGCTGGAATGTTCAAATTAATGTCCTGTAGCGTGTGCGTCGTCCCGTACCACGCGTTCAGGTGCTCCACATTGATTCCGACTCCCACTTAGCTTGCCCCCTTCAAAACGCCTCGTCCCGCATAGATGCGCACCAGCGTCACCGACACCATAATCATCAGAATCAGCACCAGGGCCCCGCCCCATGCCAGCCTGTGCCACTCATCGTACGGCGAGATGGCGTACACATAGATCTGCAACGGCAGCGCAGCAATCGGCTCATTCAGCTTGAAGCTCCAGAACTGGTTGCCGAACGCGGTAAACAGCAGCGGGGCCGTCTCGCCCGCCACGCGCGCAAACGCCAGCATACATCCTGTAATGATTCCCGGCGACGCCGTGCGCAGGCTCACCGACAGCACTGTACGCCACTTCGGCACGCCCAGTCCCAGCGCTGCTTCGCGAATGGAGTGCGGCACCGTCATCAGCATCTCTTCGGTCGTTCGCGTAATCGTCGGCACCATCATGATGGCTAGCGCGACCCCGCCTGCGAACGCCGAAAAGTGCATCTGCCGCATCACAATCAGAGAGTAGGCCGCAATACCCATCACAATCGACGGAATCCCATTTAGTACGTCTGCGGTGAACCGGACCGCCATCGCCAGCAGCTTGCCCTGCCCATACTCGGCCAGATAGACGCCCGCCGCAATCCCCACTGGTATCCCCATAGAACTGGCCAGTACCAGCACAATCCCCGATCCCAGCATGGCATTGGCCATGCCTCCGCCCGTCTCGCCCACAGGTGCAGGAATATGGGTGAAGAAGTCCAGGTTCAGCGAGCTCGCGCCCTTGTAGATCAGGTACACCAGGATCGCTACCAGGGGCACAATCACCAGCGCCGTGCTCAGTATCGCAAGCCCTGTTACCAGATGGTTTATCCCATAGCGCCACGCGGAGTTTAGCCGCATGCTCCTGCTCTTATAGTTCGTCGGCGGGCGCAACGGGCCGTCGCTCCTGCTGGGTGTTGAACTCGGTAGTGGGTTTGCGCTCATATCAATGCACCCTCGCCGGCGCGCCGCGTGTCACCGCCCAAACCAGAGCGCGCGCAATCGCATTCACCACAATCGTCACAAGAAACAGCGCCAGCCCAATCTCGATCAGGGCACTGAGATACATGCTGCTCGTCGCTTCGGAGAACTCACCGGCGATCACACTGGCCAGTGTATTCGCTGGCGAAAACAGGCTCTTCGATATATCCGGATGGTTGCCAATCACCATGGTCACGGCCATGGTCTCGCCCAGCGCGCGTCCCAGTCCCAGAATCACCGCGCCCACAATCCCGATGCGCGCGTTCCTCAGCACTCCGGTGCGGATCATTTCCCAGCGCGTCGCTCCCAGCGCCAGCACAGCCTCGCGTTGCGACACGGGGATCGCCTGCATGATGTCGCGCGTTATCGAGGAGATGATAGGCAGAATCATGATCGCCAAAATGATGCTCGCCGTCAGTAAGCCCACGCCAAAGTTGTATCCTCCGAAGAGCCCTGTCCATCCCAGGTACGTGACCAGCAACGGTCCCAACTGGTCGCGCATGATGGGAACCAGAACAAACACAGCCCACAGTCCATACACCACGCTAGGAATCGCCGCCAGCAGTTCGGTCAGAAACGAGATCGGCGCCCGCAGCCGCGCTGGGCAGAGTTCCGAGAGAAAGATTGCAACGCCCAGCGCCAGCGGCACGGCCATCGCCAGCGCCAGTAGCGATGTGGCCAGCGTTCCGAAGATGAACGGCAACGCCCCAAAATCCCCTGACACCGGGTCCCACGCGGAACGCGTAAAGAATCCAAACCCGAACTGCGACAGGCTGAGCCTGGAACGCGCAATCAAAATCGACAGGATGAAGAGGACAATCGCGAAGATGCTCAACGCGCACACCAGCATCACCGCCGCAAACGTCTTGTCCGCCAGCCCACCGTTGCTGCATGTGTTCAGATACTGCCGGATCGGCGAGGGAGGCCCCTCCGCCGCAGCCGGTTCCGCGGACGCGACAAAATTGACGATCGCAGGCGCATGAAGAGGCGTCGCCTCCGTCTGCGTCAAAGGCGCAGTCAGCGGCGACGAAGGCTCCGGCTCTCTCTCAAGGGACATGGACGATGGAGTCACAATAAAGAAGGACGTCATTCTGAGCGCAGCTCAGAATCTCTGGTTTTGCATCTGGTACTGTCAGTTCTCTCGCGAAATGCTCTGGCCCGTAAACCATGCCGCGCGGCCGCAAACCATAACGTCCGCGCGGCATTCACAGTCTACTTGATGGTAGCAATCGTTTTCTTCACCATCGTCTGCACCTGCGCCGGAAGTGCAGCATATCCCATGCCTGCAGCCTCGCTCTCGCCATGCGCTAGCATCCAGGTAAGGAAGTCCTTCACCGCCGCGCCCTTCGCAGGATCGGCGAACTTCAAGGGAATCAGCAGATAGGTAAAGCTCGAGATGGGATAGGATGCCGCGCCCGAAGCGTTGGTGATGGACACGCGATAGTCCGCCGGCATGGTCTTGGCCGAGGCCGCAGCCGCTGCCGTCACACCCTCCGGCGTGCCCTGCAGGAATTTGCCCGCCGCATTCTTCACCGTTCCGTATTCCATCTTGTTCGACAGCGCGAAGATCAGTTCCACATAGCCGAAGGCACCTGGGGACTGCTTGACCATCCCGGCTACGCCCTCGCTGCCTTTGGCCCCGATGCCCGCCGGCCATTTCACCGCAGAATTGCTGCCTACCGTCGTCTTCCAGTCAGAATTCACCTTCGACAGATAGTCAGTGAAGATGAACGTCGTGCCACTGCTCTCCGATCGGTAGACAGGAAGTATCGCCGTGCCGGGCAGGCTGACTCCTGGGTTGTCCTTCACAATCTGCGGATCGTTCCATTTGGTGATTTTGCCCAGGTAGATGTCCGCAATCACATCGCCGGAGAAGTTCAGGGTCTTGGTCACGCCGGGGATGTTGTAGATTGGCACCACCGCGCCCAACACCGTCGGGATGTGCATGAATTTGACCTTGGCTGCCGCGATTTTGTCGTCTGCCACCGGCATGTCGCTGGCGCCAAAATCCACCGTCCCCTCGGACGTCTGCGTAATGCCGCCGCCGGAACCGATCGACTGATAGTTGATCTTTACGTTCGGATGCAGCTGGTTGTACTCAGTAAACCACTTGTTGTAGATCGGGTAGGGGAAGGTGGCCCCTGCCGCCGTAATGTTCTGGGCGCTTGCGCCTGCCGCAACCATCGCCAACAAACCTGCCGCCACTAATCTCAGTTTCACTGGTCGTTCCCCCTCGAAGTTGGAGCGCCAAGCCCTGCCTGCTCCTCTGCACAGGCCCGGACGCATCCTTAGTACTGCAAACCAGTGTGATGCCCGATTGTTACGGAGTGATTACATCGCAATAAATAGCAAAAGAAACCCCACGGCCACGCCAATTTTCCCCACACATCGTCCGGTTCCCAAACTTATTCCAAAACAGGCTATGCCTTGGGCAGCCGGACCAGAAAGTTGCTACCCGCACCCAGTTCACTCTCTGCGCGAATCGTCCCGCCCTGCATCTCCACCATATGGCGCGCGATGGCCAGCCCCAGCCCGGTGCCGCCCGACTCCCGCGAGCGGGCCTTGTCCACCCGGTAGAAGCGCTCGAAGATCCGAGTCAGATGCTCCGACGCAATCCCAGGCCCATAGTCGCGCACGCTGAACTCCACCGCACCCGCTTCCTGCAAGCCCAGCTCATCCGCGCCCGGCTCCTCAGAATTCAGCGTCCACACCTCCCGGGCGCTTACAACTACCCTGCTCCGCGATGCATCCTTTGCCTGACCGTATTTGATCCCGTTCTCGATCAGGTTGCCGAGCACCTGCACCATCGAGTCCGTGTCCACGAAGACCCCCGCCGCGGTCGTCTCGCCGATCTCCAACTCCGCCTCGGCATCCTGCACCATGCCACGCATTGCGGCCACCGCATCGTGCACCAGCACGTCCGCGCGCACCGATCTGGGATGCAGCACCGCCTCCCGCGACTCCACTCGCGCCATGGTCAACAGGTCCTCTGTCAACCGGCTCATGCGCGTGGCATTCTTCAGAATGGTTCCCAGAAACTCCCGCGCCACAGGACTCAGCGACTCCTCATGGTCCAACAGCGTCTCCACATATCCGCTGATCGAAGTCAGCGGCGTCCTCAGCTCGTGTGACACATTCGCCACAAAGTCGCGCTGCGTACGCTCCACTTCTTCAATGCGCGTGATGTCATGCAGTACGGCCACCGCTCCACCCGCAGGCATGGGCGACGCGTTCACCTCAAAGATGCGTCCCGGCACCAGCGACGTCGTCCTGCGCTCGCAGACTACTCGCTCCTCCAGGGCTGCGCGAACGCATGCCAGCACCTCAGGATCGCGCACGGTCTGCACCAGCGCATGGCCCACGCGCACGGAACTCGCCACGGTCGGCCCCGGCATCAAGCGCTGCATCGCCTGGTTGGTCCACTGGATTCGCCCCGCCGCGTCCACCGCCACGACCGCATCCTGCATCGAGTCCAGCAGCGCCTCCAGCTCGCGCCTGCTCTCCGAGGCCATCGTCAACGCGCCCTGGGCCTTGGTCGAGGCCCCCGCAATCGCTCCTGCCAGACCGTCGAAGTCGCTGAACCGCTGCAACTCGAGATCTTCAAGGGCTGGGGTCCGATCGGGAATCTTCTCAGCCAGCGCCTGCAGCGGGAAAAGCGATCTGCGCACAAACTGCGTCATCCCGAAGGCCATCGCCGCCAACAACGCAAGGGCCCCGGCCAGCACCGCAATCACCAGTTCAGTCCCTACCCTGCGCCCCGCCAGTATCGCAACCACGGCCGCCATCGGCAGCACCGCAAGCGCCATCCGCAGAAAAACCGTCAGGAATAGACTTCGTCTCATGCCGCCGCGCCCCCGCGTCTATGCAAGAGCCGTCTTCGGAATCTCGAACCGGTAGCCAGCCCCGCGCATTGTCTTAAGATAACGCGGCGACTCGGCGTCCTCTTCAATTTTCTCGCGAATGCGGCGCACATACACATCCACCGAGCGCGGCGTGACAAACCGCGCATCGCCCCACACCGCGTCCAGCAGTTGGTCGCGGCTGAATACCCGCCCTGGATGCCGTGCCAGGTAGTCCAGCAGGCGAAACTCCGTCGCCGTGGTCGTCACCAGCTCGCCACGGATGCGCAACTGCATGGCGTGGGCGTCGATCTCCACCCCCTCGAACTTCACCTTCGAAGGCGCGGTCGGCCGCTCGAAACGCCGCAACACAGCCTTCACCCGCGCCACCATCTCTCGCGTTCCGAAAGGCTTCGTAATGTAGTCGTCCGCGCCCAGCTCCAGCCCCATCACGCGATCGTTCTCCGCCGCACGCGCGGTCAAAAAGATGATTGGCACCGTGCTGAGCGAGGTATTCTTCCTCAGCCTGCGGCACAGATCCAGACCATCCCCGCCGGGAACCATGATATCCAGCATAAACAACGCCGGCGGCTCCCGTTCCGCGTCTGCCACGATCTGACCCATCGCCATATACGGCCGCACCGTGTAGCCCGCCGCCTCCAGGTGGAACTGGACCAGCCGCAGGATGTCCGCATCGTCTTCCAGCACAAACACCGTCTGACTCACTTGGCAATCCCTCGCACGTTCTGCTTCAAACTGCCTGCCCTGGTTTCGCCATCCAAAACCATGCGGCACAGCCCAACTCAGCATAGACCACACGGTCGCTTCTTTTTGCAAACATACGATAAATCCTTTGTATTCCACCGTGCCTACACCCACGCGATTGCCAGAAATATCGCATGAATTGTTAATCATTTATTAATACCCCCCCCCATCCCCCCCCCGGGGGTATCTTGGATACAACTCTTGTGGAATCTGAGACTTGCGGGTGGCTAACAATTGCATAATTTACATTCTAAAGGAGTTGCTGCTAAATTAGACAAAACAAGTCACTTGCTGGACATATTGATGGTGCAGTTTGAACTTCCGGAAGAAGGCCCGGGGCTAAAGAGGCTGCTGAAAAAGTCCAAATGTCGATCTAAACCGGACCTCAGCGGCTAAAGCCGCATTGTAAATAAAGCATATTACGGCACGGCTAAAGCCGTGCCCTTAACGAAAACAGAGTTTTCATCATCCTCTAAAGCCCTTTGATTCTATGAGGCTTATTCAGGGGGCTGAAGCCCCCTGCTAATCCGGAAAGACAAAGACGTGAGTTTTTCAGCAACCTCTGGAGCCCTCTTCTAATCCGGAATGACTAATGCGTGAGATTTTCATCCTCCTAATAAAGGCAAGAGTAAAGGCAAAGGCAACGACGGAGATTCTGGCCTTCGACTGCGCTCGGGGCAGAATGACGAGCTAGAACAAGCAAAGACAAGAACAGAAGCAGATTTCCCTGCGGGAATGACAAACAAAAGAGGCGAATAGAAGAAGCCCGGCACGTAGCGCCGGGCTTCTCTCTCTCATCTCTACTACCTTAATTCTACGCGTTGGAGGGTAACTAGTATGCCAAGTATTTTTAACTATTAAGTAATTTAGATTGAGTGGATTAGGTTGGTTTTGGAGGGTTGAGGGGGTTGACAGGAAAAACAGTTGTGAGTGGAGGACAGGCAACGACAACCCACCCTTTCACGATGAGACTGTGAAAGGATGGGGCACCCGAAATCCCAGGTCTCAGAAGCGAGACCTGGGGCACCCGGCTTTATTCGTAGCGCAGGGCTTCGATGGGGTCGAGATTGGCTGCGCGGATGGCGGGAATCATGCCGCTGGCCAGTCCGGTGATGGCAAGGATGATGGTGGAGACCAGCACCGAGACGGGCGAGATGAGGAGGCGAATGTCTGCTGCGTCCGCGTGCTGCGCCATTGCGCTGTAAAACGTGATGCGTCCAACCATGGCGGAGATGAGATAGGCGAGGGCGATGCCGCAGAGTCCTCCTATGCCTGTGATGGCCATTGCTTCGGCGAGGAATTGCAGCAGGATGTGCCGGCGGCGCGCTCCGAGGGCCTTTTCCACTCCGATCTCGCGGGTACGTTGCTGCACGGCGACCAGCATGATGTTCATGAGGCCGATGCCGGCGATGCCCAGGGTGAGCGCGCCGACCAGGGAGAGCAGCACCTGCAGGGCAAGGGAGAGGATGTTGAACTGGTGCAGCTCCGTCATCAGGTTGGCGACGTAGATAGCACTGTGGTCGGATGGGCGGAAGTGGTGCGCCGCGGCCAGGGTCTCGCGCAGTCCTTTTTCGGCCAGTTCATTGTCGCCGGTGTAGCTGAACCAGATGCCGTCGAGGTAGTACGTGTCCTTCAGGTCGCTCATGGTGTTGAAGGGGATGTAGATCTGGCGGTTGACGTCGTCCTCGGACTCCTGCATTTTGGGATGGAGGACGCCGATGATGGTGAAGGTCTCGCCATTGAGTCGGATATCTTCGCCGAGCGCCCAGCCGCCGGAGAAGAGCCTGGTCTTGGACTCCGAGCCGATGACGCAGACGTGGGCGCGCTGTTCGTCTTCGGCGCGGTTGAAGAAGCGACCCTGATCTGTATCGAGCTTCATGATGTCCTGGTACTCGGGGCGGACACCGTTCACGCTCCAGGTGTAGTTGTGCAGATCGTTCTGCACGGGAACGTCCTTGCTAACGTCGGGCGAGATACGGCCGATACCGGGGACGGCTGCGGCTGCGCGGTCCACATCGTCGAGGGTGAAGTGTACGCGGACGCCGGACTTATCTCCGCCTGCCTGTTCGCTGGTGCGGCCGGGAAATACGCCGATGGTGTGGGTACCCCACTGCGCGAAGATGTTCTGGATGGCGCGGCTAAATCCAGCGCCATAGGCCAAAAGCAGCACGACGGTGGCAATGCCCCAAGCCATGCCCATCATGGTGATGGCAGTGCGGCGGCGGTTGTAGAGCATCGCCTCCCAGGCCTGGCCGAGAATGTCTTTGAACATTGGAGAATCCTTTCAAAAGGGTCCAGGCGCCAGGCACCGGGTTCCAGGTCATTCGCGGCGCAGGGCTTCGATGGGGTCTAGCTGGGCGGCTTTGTTGGCTGGATAGAGTCCTGCTGCAACTCCGCAGAGCACGAGCGAACCGAGGGCGAGCGCGGCCGACCACGGCACAAGGCGCGGCGGGTCCCAGCCGGGCATCTTGTCTGTGAGGCAGTATTGCAGCAGGGCCATGAAGGCCGCGGAGATGGCAATACCAATCAGCCCGCTGAGGCCGGTCATCAGCAGTCCCTCCCAGAAGAACTGGGCCACGATGCTACGCTTGCTTGCTCCAATGGCTTTTAGCAGGCCAATCTCGTGGGTGCGTTCCGTGACGGAGACCAGCATGATGTTGACGATGCCTACCGCGCCGAGGCCGAGGGTGACGATACCGACTCCGCCGAGAAAGATGTCCATGGCGTTGAAGATGGCTCCCACCATTTTTTCCTCCTCAATGGAGTCGAATTGCTGGAAGGCGTCGGTGAGCGCGGGATCGAAGCCATGGCGGTGGGCGATGAGGCGGTCGACGGCGGCCACCGCGGCCACTGCATCTCCGCGCTTTGCGGGCTGGTATTGGATGGAGGTGAGAGCGTCCTGGGGAACGTTGTCACCCTTGTATGGGAAGAGCTCCAGCATGGTGGTGACGGGGATGTAGAGCCTCTGGTCGTCACCATCGTTGGTGCCGCGGCTGATCTTGCCGACCTGGCCGATGACGGTGAAGTCGATGCCATTGACGGTGATGGACTCACCCACGGCTGGCCTTCCGGCAAAGAGCAGGATGGAGGTTTTGTAGCCCAGCACGGCGACCCGCCTGCGCTCTGCCAGATCGGCTTCATCCAGAAAGCGGCCCTGCGCCAGGGGAGCGAACTTTACCGTTGCATAGTTGGGCTCGACGCCAAATACGGCGTTGGAGGTATTGTTCCATTGGCTGACCTGGTAGAGATCGTTGCGCTGTAGTTCGTCTGTGACTGCGCGCAGCTGGGGCAGTTGACGCAGCGCGGCCTCGTCCGCCAGGGTCAACCAGTAAGGGCGCATTCCTGTGTGCTGGTTGGCCACGGCGGGGATGGTTCCATTCCACATCATGACAATGTCGTTGCCGAGGGTGGCGAACTCGCGGTGCTGGCCGGAGCGGAAACCTTCGCCGAGGCCCACCAGCACCAGCAGAGAGCCCACTCCCCAGGCGATTCCGAACATGGTGAGGAAGCTGCGCAGCTTGTTGGCGGCGATGGCGCGAAAGACCTGACCGAGGATGTCTGCGAAGGACTGCATAGGGTTCGACGCGGGCGGAACTCTGCCATGAATGATACGCGGTCGCCCTGTTTTCGGTTCCCTCACAGGACGCGTCGGTTGACGACGGAACCGATGGGCGATGTGCTGCGTAGATAACAGCAAGGAAATGGACTGCTGTTGCCGCGCAAGAGTTGATATACCTGTTGCATAGGTTAACTGCGCCTGGGATGGCTCCGGCCATATACGCGTATGGGAGGTTCGAGTGGTTGCGTCGCGAAGGAGTAGAAAATTCTGGATATGGCTGACCGTTGGCGTGGTCTTGTTTTTGGGGCTGGTGGTGGGTGGCATAGCGTTGGCGCGGCTGGTGAAAGGTACGTCCATCGATCCAAATCGATTGGCCAAGGTGACGCGCGGCGATGTGACGCGGTCGGTTGTGGCCACTGGCCAGATCCAGCCGATCACCAAGGTTGAGGTGAAGAGCAAGGCCTCGGGAATCGTGGAAAAGCTGTATGCGGACATCAATAACCAGGTGAAGAAGGGCCAGCAACTGGCGCAACTGGACCAGCAGGAGATTGTGGCGCAGGTGGACGCGCAGAAGGCGCAACTGGCGTCGGCGGAGGCCAATGTGAGCGCCTTCGAGGCAAACATTGCGCAGGACAAGGTGAACGCGGCGGCGCCGGACCTGCCGATGTATAAGGCCACTCTGGACCGCAATCTGGAGATGAAGAAGAGCGGAATTGTGAGCCAGCAGGCTCTGGACGACACCAACAAGGAGTATCTGGCCGCGCTGACCCGGCGCGATTCGGCCACGGCGCAGGTCGGCGTGGACACAGCCAAGCTGAAGCAGGCGCATGCGCAGGTGCTGCAGAGCCAGGCCAGCCTGAAACAACTGGAAGAGCAGCTGAGCTACACGACGATTGTGGCGCCCATGGACGGCGTGGTGCTGTCGCGCAATGTGGAGATTGGCGACGCGGTGAGTTCGATCCTGGTGCTGGGGTCGACGGCGACGCTGGTGATGACCGAGGGGGACATCAACCAGGTGTATGTGCAGGGCAAGGTGGACGAGGCCGACATTGCGCATGTGTATATGGACCAGCCGGCGCGCATCAAGGTGGAGAGCTTCCGCGACCGCACCTTCAATGGCAAGGTCACCAAGATTGCGCCGCTGGGCGTGCAGAAGGACAATGTGACGACCTTCGAGGTGCGCGTCTCGATCGACAATCCGGGCGGCGAGCTGAAGGCCAACATGACGGCCAACGCGGAGATTCTGCTGGATGAGCATAAGGGCGTGCTGACTGTTCCCGAAAACGCCGTGATGTACGACGCCCAGAAGAATGCGTCGGTGCAGGTTCCGGACAGCAAGCAGAAGGACGGCTACCGGAAGATTTCCGTCAAGGTGGGACTCTCCAACGGATCGGTGAGCGAGGTCACGAGCGGACTGAAGGAAGGCGACCAGGTGGTCCTGCAGCAGTGAGTGGAGGCGGGCTCGAGGGGGACCAATCGTGTCCGGTTTGGTAGAAGCATCCTGAGTTCTGCGATGCAGGAGAGATGTGTGGATTGACGGGAGAATGGGCGTCCGCCTATAGTTCTCTCGCTTCAGGAAAGATAAGCCCACTGCCCACAAGATATGTCCTGAAAGGTTGCGTCATGACCCAATCGAGGCCCCTCTTCGCATCGTTGTTTCTTGCCCTGGCCGTTGTTCTGGCATCCGTAGCTGCTGCGCAGCAGGCCGCTCCCGTGTTGCCGGCGGTGGCCAAAGTCACGGTCAATGCGCCGGTGACCCTCAAAGACAACGGCACAAGCTGGACTCTGGATAACGGCATCGTCAAGATCACGGTGCCCAAGAGCGACGGCAACCTGTCGGAGGTGATCTATCACGGGACCAGCATTCTGGGTCACGGCAAATACTGGGAACAGACGCCCGCCGGAACCATTAGCGCACGGGTGACGATCGATCCGGCGACGAATGGCGGCGCGCGCGCGGAGGTATCCGTGAAGGGAGTGAATCCGCGCAGCATGGACATTGAGACGCGCTACACCCTGGAGCGCGGCAGCAGCGGCTTCTACACCTATGCCGAATATATTCATCCGGCCTCGTACCCCTTTGTGCATGTGGGCGAGAACCGCTTCATCCTGGAGTCGATGAACCCGACGTTCGATTGGATATCGGTGGATAAAGACCGCAATATGCTGATGAGCAACGCGCGCGGCGGCATCACGATCCACGCCAAGGAACAGAGCATCTATACAACGGGCCTGTATAAGAATTCGGTGGAGCACAAGTACACCTACAACGCGCTGATGTACAAGCTGCAGGCATGGGGATGGAGCAGCACCAAAGACCACATTGGTGTGTATTTCATGAATCCATCGAACGAGTACATTGGCGGCGGCCCGGAGAAGCTGGACCTGATCGACCACCTGCAATCCACCATTCTGGACTACTGGACCAGTGGCCACTATGGCGCGGGTGACAACACGGAGATCCCCGCGGGCCAGGATTGGGGACGCGTTGTCGGTCCGATCTTTATCTACTTCAACCGGCTGGCCGACGCCAAGGACCCGTCGCAGGCGGAGTTGGACAAGCTGACGGCGACCTCTGGCAGCGGGATGCCGGCTGTGCCCGCGGAGTGGCATGACAACGGCATCGCATTATGGAACGATGCGGTAGCCAAGTCGAAGGCGGAAAAAGCTGCGTGGCCATTCAGTTGGGTGCAGGGTGTGGACTACCCGCACAAAGACGGGCGAGCGAGCGTCACCGGGCAATTGGTCCTCGACGATTCGCAGGCCGCATCCAAGCTGCTGCCCAATCTGAATGTCGGCCTGACTCATGCGAACTTCAAGGGGTCGGAGAGCGGATATACGCTGCTGGCGGGGAATGGAGACATCGTCACCTGGCCGCACGATGGCAACTACTACCAGTTCTGGGTGGACGGCAGTGCGGACGGCAGGTTCACCATCCCCAATGTGAGGCCTGGAACCTACACGCTGCACGCCTTTGCCAATGGAGTGCTGGGCGAGTACGCCAAGGCCGACATCACGGTCGAAGCTGGCAAGAAGATCGATCTGGGCAAGATCGACTGGCAGCCGGTCCGCTATGGCAAGCAGATATGGGAGATCGGCTATCCGGACCGCACGGCAGACAAGTTCTACAAGGGCGACCCCGCCAATTATTGGCTATGGGGCTGGGGTTTGCGCTACAGCGGACTATATCCGAACGACATCACCTACACCATCGGCAAGAGCGACTATCGCAAAGACTGGTTCATGGAGGAGGTTCCCCACTCCACCACGACCGCGTGGCTGAATCCCGCCGCCAAGGACCCGTACAACCAGCGCTTCGGCTGGGTGGCGATCCCGCCCAACACGGCAGATCCGTGGCCGCAGTGGGGCCAGGGCCGGGCCACCACATGGACGGTGAAGTTCAACATGGCGAAGGCCTCCACGGGTCAGGGCATACTGCGCATTGCATTGGCTGGGGCGGACGGCGGTGGCAACCTGGCCACGGGCGGCGGCACCGGACAGTTCGGCGGAGGCGCGGCCGGCGGGAGCAGCCTGTATGTGGGTGCGGATACACAGGGCGGGCTGATCATCGGCGTCAATGGACAGTCGGTTGGCACACTGCATCCTGTGGCCACCAACACGCTGCGCTACAACGCCAACATCAAGGGAGTGTGGTATCAGTACATTCAGAAGTTCGACGCATCTCTGCTGAAGGCGGGCGAGAACTCCGTCACCTTCACCGTTCCAGCGGGAGATGTTACGACGGGTGTTGCATGGGATTACGTCCGGCTGGAGCTGAACGACGGCAGCAAGACGTATCCCGCTCCGCCCGACAATCCAAGTCATAGGCCGGACTATCCGGCGCTGCCGTAGGGTGGATTGGGCTAGGTAAACCAACAGCGGTAGAGATGCGGTTGGACCGGTCCCTGGAATGCGTTTGGCCGCATGCGCATTCGGGGGAGCGTATCGCATTATTGCCGGTGATGTCCTAATTTGCTTTTTGGGGCGATTACGGTGAGCTTGCCCCGTTTCTCCGGCATCTCTTGGGGCATGGAACACCGTACCCGCCAAATAAGTAGACATGCCCCAGGCCCGGTGGGAGGATTAGGGGCATGGAAAGTATCAGGGGAAGCAGTAAAGATCGGAGAAAATTCCGAAGACTGGTCGCGTCCGTGGAGCAAGCGCTGGCCAAATCTGGAGAATACGCGCCCACACTAGAATCTGAGCGGCTCTCGCCCGATTTGACAAATGTTGGTACTTCCAAAATACGAAATTTTTGGACAAGCACTCCGTTATGGAGTGGCATAACTATGCTGCTAGGCGTGATCTTTACTCACGTCTCTGTTCTTTTAGCGTATTTGGCTGCGTGGATACTCATTGTCTTTGAGTTTGTCCGAATCGATTTCTTCATTAAGCGGTACATGAAGGTCTTAGGCGCAATCACATTCGCTCTTCTTATCACTGCGGTGCTTTTTGGAATCTGGAAGATTACGCCAAAAACAAAGGAACTTCCAACTTTGGATCAGCAGATGGATGCTATCTCGCAAAAATTCCCGTGGCTACGTAGCGGACCCAAAATTGAGATTTCCTCCGCTCCATCTCCTGCGCCACAGATCGTCGCCGTGCATGAGGCTTCTCTGAGATTGAACATTTATCATCCTCAGTCTCCGGCGTTGGCAGTCGAAAATACCTCTGATCGTGTGGTTGAAAATGTTCGCTGGGCACTAATAATGTTTCGAGAACGCGATCAAGCGTACTTCTCTTTTTATCCTGTCCCGGACCAAACAATTCCATATATCAAGGCTCATTCGTGGGGTCCTCCAGATTCGATGGATTTGGAGAACATACCTACGAAGGTTCTGGGTGGAGATAAACAGATGCGAGATGGGGATGTGTTTACAGGGACCCTTGCGCTCGATTGTGCTGAATGTGCAGGAAGCACTTACATTGTGCATTTCGTTTGGGGCCATAGTGGGTGGTTTTATCGCATCAAAGATTCAAAAGGGGGCCTCATGTTACCAGTAGATGCCTCAAAGTCTGGTATTTCTAAATGGATTCCCGGACTGGAGGCTAAAGCCAAGTCGGAAGATAGAGTTGATATCAAACAAGAGCCAGTCCTCCGGATATCGGAACCCTAGCCAATTTAAATTAGGACACTACCTTATGGACTGCCACATTGACGGAACCACTGCGGGACTACTATGCTTCTCTGGCCTCGGGAAGCGCACGCCCACACATCCCCTACTTCATTTTGAAAGGTTGCCGTCATGACCAAAACAAGGCTCCTCATCGTATCTCTGTCTCTTGCACTCGCTGCTGTTCTGACCTATGGAGTCACGGCGCAGCCCGCAGCCCCAGCGAAGCCTGCCGCTACTGCGAAGCCAGCCGCTGCAGCAAAGCCTGCCGTTGCAGCGCAGCCTGCCGGCAAAGCACTGCCGAAGGTGGCCAAGGTCACGGTCAACGATCCTGTGACCCTGACGGACAACGGTGATACCTGGACCCTGGACAACGGCATCGTCAAGGCCACCATTCTGAAGAGCAATGGCAATATGACGACGGTGTTCTATCACGGCGTCAGCGTTCCGAACTCTCGCAGCGAGTACTGGGAACAGACGCCCGCGGGCACGGTCACCGCAAAGGTGACGATTGATCCGTCGACCAACGGCGGTCAGCGCGCCGAGGTCTCTGTTAAGGGCGTCAATCCTGGGACTCCGGGTGTTCGCGGTGGTGGCGGCGGCCCAGCAGTTGGTGCAGCTGGCCCCGGTGCAGCTCCCGGTGCGGGTGGGCGCGGTGCAGGTGGTCGCGGTGCGCGCGGTGGTGGAGCTGGCGCTCCCGGTGCAGGCGCTCCTGGTGCGGGCGCTCCTGGCGCGGGTGGCCCTGTTGCGGGCGGACCCGGTGGACCTGGCGCGGGCGCGCGTGGCGGCGGGCCTGGTGGCGCTCCCGGCGCTCCTGGTGCTGGCGGACCTGGCGCTGGGCGAGGAGCTGGCGTTCCATCGGGCGCAGGTCGCGGCGGTATGGACATTGAGGTTCGCTACACTCTGGAGCGCGGCGTCAGCGGCTTCTACACCTATGCCGAGTACACCCACCCGGCCTCCTATCCAACGGCGGGCGAGGGAGAGAGCCGCTTCATTCTGCAGATGAATCCGACCTTCAACTGGATCTCCGTGGATAAAGACCGCAACCAGCTGATGATCGCCAATGGGGACCAGCGCTCCGGCGTCGTGATCCACGCCAAGGAGCAGAGCATCATTCTGGCGGGCGTCTACGCAAACTCCGTGGAGCACAAGTACAGCTACTGCGCCGTGATGGACAAACTAACCGCGTGGGGATGGTCCAGCACCACGGACCACGTCGGCGTCTACTTCATCAACCCGTCCAACGAATACATTGGCGGCGGGCCTGAGAAGCTGGACCTGGTGGCCCACATGGGAGCAACGCTGCTGGATTACTGGACCTCCGGCCACTACGGCGGCGGCGCGGGGAACAACATTCCCAACGGCGAGAGCTGGAAGCATGTGGTTGGCCCGGTCTTCGTCTACTTCAATTCTCTGGAAGATCCGAAGGACCCGTCGCAGGCCGAGTTGGACAAGCTGAAGGCCACCTCCGGCAGCGGCATGCCGGCCGTACCCGCGGAGTGGCACGACAACGCCATGGCACTGTGGAACGATGCGGTTGCCAAATCGAAGACGGTGAAGGCCGCATGGCCCTATAGCTGGGTGGACGGCGTGGACTATCCGCACAAGGACGGGCGCGGCACCGTCAGCGGGCAACTGGTCCTGAACGATCCGCAGGCGGTGAAGAAGACGCTTCCGCATCTGACCATTGGACTGGCCCACCCGAACTACACGAACGGTAGTGGAGGGTTCCAGACACGGGGCGGCAACGGCAACATCGTCACCTGGCCGCACGATGGCGACTACTATCAGTTCTGGGTGGACGGCGGTGTGGACGGCAGGTTCACCATACCCAACGTCCGTCCCGGCAAGTACACGCTTCATGCCTTTGCCGACGGAGTGCTGGGCGAGTACGCCAAGGCCAACATCACTGTAGAAGCGGGCAAGAAGATCGATCTGGGCAAGCTGGAGTGGCAACCCGTTCGCTTTGGCAAGCAGGTGTGGGAGATTGGCTATCCCGACCGCACAAGCGACAAGTTCCTGAAGGGCGACGGCGCGAATTACTGGCTGTGGGGCTGGCCATTGCGCTATGCGGGCCTGTTCCCCAACGACGTGACCTACACCATTGGCAAGAGCAATCCGGCGAAGGACTGGTTCTTCGAGGAGGTTCCCCACTCGACCACCACCGCCTGGCTGAA
>CAIZFH010000035.1 GCA_903932155.1 uncultured Granulicella sp.
CCCAGATGAGGACGAACTGCAGCACTTCGTTGATGATGGCCGAGCGCAGGCCGCCCAGCATGACGTAGATGGCGACGGTGATGGCGCCCACCCACATGGAGAAGTTGATGTCCCAGCCGAGGACGACCTGCATGACGACGGCCATGGCGTACATGTTGACGCCGGACATGAGGATGGTCATGAAGGCGAAGCAGACGCCGGAGAGGCCGCGCGCGCCCTCGCCGAAGCGGAGTTGCAGATAGCCGGGGACGGAGTGCGTTTTGGATATGTAGTAGAAGGGCATCATGACGATGCCGAGGAAGAGCATGGCGGGGATGGCGCCGATCCAGTACCAGTGCGTGGCGAGGATTCCGTACTGGTAGGCCGCGCCGGCCCAGCCCATCAGCTCGAGCGAGCCGAGATTGGCGGAGACGAAGCTGAGGCCTGCGATCCAGGCGGTCATCTCGCGCCCGGCGAGGAAGAACTGCTCGCTGGTGTTGGCCGCGCTCTTTACATAGAAGCCGATGAAGAGCACCATCGCGAAGTAGAGCAGGAGGATGGCGACATCGACCGGCGCGAGGCGGATCAAATGCGTGGAGGTGAGCATCATCATGGCGGGGAACGGGACAACGGGCATTAAGACAGCGGGCATCGGATTTATTCGTCCATTCTTTCGGCTTTGTCGGTGGAGTCTGGCCGGTCTGATCGATTGCAAGAGCGATTCTGCGGACGTAGAAAAATATACGCACTTCGGCGCACAGTTGCCATTCGGTACGGCTGAAGGAATTGTCTGGCTCATGCATCTCCGTGACGGTTTGGCGAATCTACCCAAGAAGGGCCTGCGCAGGGCAGGCGGAGGAATGGATGATGAAGAAGCATGAGATGGCACGGATTTTGCTTGCGGCTGGGCTAGGACTTGGACTGGGATGCGGCGTGGCGCTGGGCCAGAGCGCGAGGCAGGACATGAAGGACGCAGGTCACGACACCAAGGCTGCGGCCGTCGACACGGGGCATGCGACCGCTAAGACGACCAAGAAGGTATATCGCAAGTCGGCGAATAGGACGACCATTGTGGCCAAGGACACTGCGCACGGCACGACCGTTGCCGCGAAGGACACGGCACATGGCACGACGGTTGCAGCGAAAAAAACGGCGCGTGGCACCGAGAAGGTTGGGGACAAGATCGCTGGAAAGCCGAGCCCGCAATAGTCTTCGCGATCGCTTGGATTTGCAGAGGCTAATCAATCCACGGGGCGTGTGCTTTTCAGAGAGCGCACTCATTTGCGTGCGTAAACGAGTGACGGTCCGATCACACCGTGACAGAGGAAGCCGAGGCTGGCCAAAGGGTTTCGGCGGCGAGCAGAACCAGAGCGACCCAAAAGAGGTCGGCGCCGAGCAGATGGAGGAGTTGTATCCATGCGGGCGCAAGCAGTATTACGTCCAGAATGCCCAGTACGAACTGGAGACCGAGCAGCAGGAGGAGTATGTTGGAGAGGCGCTCGCGGCTGGAGTTCTGCTCGGGCGATTGATCTGGACCAGATCTGCGCGATTGGGCGACCAGCCAGAGTGTGAAGAGAGCAGCGATGAGCGCAAGAACGGGGTGGACGATGCGCAGGCGCAGCAGCCAGGGAGAGGCAGCGGCGAAGTCCTGCGCGAAGGAGGCTTGTAGCGAGGGGGCGGTGAAGAGTGTATCGCCAAGCGCGGCTATGGAGCCTGTGATGCCGACGAAGATGGTTGTGACGAGGCCCTCCATTACTCCGATGGATCTACGGGTAATCGGGAGATTGGCCCAGCGTTGACCGGTAGACAGAAGATGCGCGGTGAGGGCGAGGGCGGCCATCAACAGCAGGGTATTGCCAAGGTGGATGGAGAGCAGAACGATGCGACCGGTGGACTGGTTGCCAGTGACGTAGCCGAGCTTGACGAGAAGCGCGCCGAGGAATGCCTCGTTTAGCAGAAGAACCATGGAGGCAACGGCAAGCGTGCGCGCGGCCTGACCCTTGACGGTTGTGCGGAAGCTCCAGACAAGAAGCGCGAGGACGAAGAAGGTGGAGCCGCCAACCATCATTCTGTGGGTGAACTCGATGATGGTGTGGAAGCCGGGCGAGACCGGAATGACCTGGCCGTTGCAGAGCGGCCAGTGGTTGCCGCAGCCCGCGCCCGATCCGCTGGCGCGCACCAGAGCTCCCCAAACGATGACGATGACGTTGTAGAAGACGACAAACCAGGCGAAGCGCGGAAGCAGGCTGTTGGGAACGGCCGAATTTGTAGAGGCTACGGGCATGGTTTGGATGAATGCAGCGGCATGTACGCCGGGCTGCATCCCGCTTAGATAATTGGGGCGATCAGGAGAGCGGTCTGGCTACCATTCGACTGAGTAGCCAGGACATGTACCTGCACTCCTTTGTTGAAATCAAATTTAAAGTTGGTAACGACGCCGGTCTCAGTGTCGGCCACTGTTTTGGCGTCGATGGCGAAGGTCTCTTCGCCGCCTTTGCTGTTCTGGATGGTCAACTGATGGGCGCGGCGGTCGAGCTTGACGATCTTGCCTACACTGTTAACAAATGGCCCTGCTCCAACATCGTGTACCGCTACAAGGGTGCGGATATCGCCTACCCCGTAGTAGTAGACGATGACATGGGCCTGCAAGGTAGTGAACTTGTCCGCGGCAACCGTATCCGCGCTGACGTTCTTGTCGAATGTCATGGAGACTCCGGACTTGGTCCACTCGAAGCTGCCCGGTGAGTCATCGTCGGTTTGGATATCGGTCATTTGAATTTTGGCATGGATCGTGGTGACTGTTCCCGATACGGCGTGGATCATCTGCTGAGCTTTAGCGATGGAAACGGCCAGAGAAAAACAGGTTGCGAATAATACAGCTCTCGACAGTAGCCTCATGATGAAATACTCTCTTTCTTCCCGGTTTCAGATCGTGCGGCACTGCCTATCGAGAACCATGCCACGACCTAATACTATATGCGCCGAGATAGGTCAGGAGATAGCAGCGAATCATCCGGCAGCGAGTTCCCTGGCGCGCTCGGTGGCTCGCTTGACGGCATTGATGAGAGTAGCGCGCAAGCCGCCCTCTTCGAGTGCGAGGATTCCGTCGACGGTGGTGCCTGCAGGGGTGGTTACGGCGTCCTTGAGCAGGGCTGGATGGTAGCCGGTTTCGAGCACCATGCGAGCGGAGCCGTAGGCCGTTTGCGCGGCCAGCATGGTGGCGACATCGCGCGGCAGGCCGACGTTAACGCCAGCTTCGGCCAGTGCCTCGATGATGATGTAGAGGAAGGCAGGGCCGGAGCCTGAGAGGCCAGTGACGGCATCCATGTGCTTTTCATCGACCACGACGGAGCGCCCGACGGTGGAGAAGATGCGCAGGGCGAGGGCGATCTGCTCGGGGGAGACGAATCGCCCTGAGCAGAGTGCGGTGGCACCGGCGGAGAGCAGAGCGGGAGTGTTGGGCATGGCGCGGATGACGGCGAGATCGCAGCCGGCGGCGTCTTCGATGGAGCGAGTCTTGACCGAGGCAGCGAAGGAGAGCAGCAATTTGGCTGGGGTCAGCGCGGGAAGGATCTCTGCGATGAGCGCCGGGACCTGAATTGGCTTGACGCCGAGCAGGATGACGTCTGCCTCGCGGGCGGCTGCGAGGTTGTCTGTGCCGACGTTGACGCCGAACTGTGCCGAGAGAGCGAGCGCGCGGTCAGGATGCTGGACCGTGGCGACCAACTGATCGGGGAGCAGAAGATTGTTCTTGAGGAAAGCCTGCAAGAGGATGCCGCCCATCTTGCCTGCGCCGAGGATGGCGACGCGCAGGTTGGGCAGTACAGACGCGGGGACTGGAAGTTCGTAGCTGTCATCGCTCATGCAAACAGGCTACCAGAGTCAGAGTTACGAGCGGAGAGGGAAATCCGTTGACCATCCGGATGCTGTGTGCGATGGGTCACAACGGTGCGAGAAAGAGTGGCGTACTATGGCGATGTAAACCTCTTCCGCGCGCGAGAGGAATCCAAGCGGAGCGCTAGAGGCTCAGGGGCCCGCTGTGAACAGTTTCAGCTGACCTCTTGGAGATTAGCCATGCTGAAACTACTATTTGCGGTTCCGCCACTATTGTTTATTGCACTTCTTGCGCAGACTGCGGCTGCGCCTTCTGCCCAGACGGCAGCATTTGCTCAGACTGCGGCTCCCGAGCCGGCGGCGGCATCCGAACCTGCTGCGCCAGCAGAGCCGGCAACGGCTCCCGAACCGGCGGTAACACCAGCCGGTCCCGTACCGGATACCAATCCTGTAAAGCCCACGGCTGAATCGCAGGCACGCGCTGCCGCGACGTACAAGATCGATTGTTCCATGTGCCACGGAGCTGACGGCAATGGCAAAGGCGATCTTGTCGCCGATATGGGGCTGAAGATGCAGGACCTGCGCGTTCCTGCGACACTGCAAGGCATGTCGGACAAGGACCTATATATTTTGATCCATGACGGCAAGGGCAAGATGCCTGCCGAGGGCGATCGGGCCAAGCCGGACGACGTGTGGAATCTGGTGATCCTGATTCGCTCGTTCGCCAAGAAGTAGGCTGAAGTCTAAGGCGCTGGCTTCTGTGCGGCTAGCTGGGATTGAATCCAGACGTTAACCTGGGTTTCAAGGACGTCGAGGGGGAGTGCTCCGGAGTCGAGGACGACGTCATGGAAGGCCTTGATATCGAATTTGGGGCCGAGGGAGGACTTGGCGCGGTTGCGCAGTTCGAGAATCTTGAGCTGGCCCATCTTATAGCCGAGGGCCTGTGCGGGCCATGCGATGTAGCGGTCGACTTCAGACTGAATGTTGGTCTCATCGAGGCTGGAGTACTGGTGGAAGTAGTCGACCATCTGCTGGCGGGTCCAATGCTGTGAGTGAACGCCTGTGTCTACGACAAGGCGGATGGCGCGCCACATGTCGGCTTCCAGACGTCCGTAATCGGAGTATGGGTCTTGATAGAAGCCGATCTCCTTGCCCAGGCGCTCGGAGTAGAGCCCCCATCCCTCGGTGTAGGCGGTGTAGTAAGCCTGCAAGCGGAAGGCAGGAAGGCCGGTGAGCTCTTGCTGGATGGAGATTTGCAGGTGGTGTCCAGGGATTCCCTCGTGATAGGCGACGGCTTCAACATCGGACAGGGAGCGGTCAGCGAGGTGGTAGGTGTTGATATCGACCTGGCCGGGGCGCTTACCGTCGGGTGTTCCCTGGTCGTAAAAGGCCTGAGGCTGGTTGGGAGCCATGTAGTCGGGCATGGCGATGACCTCAAGCCTAGCCTTGGGCAGGGTGCCGAAGAGTTGAGGCAGGCGGGACTGCATCTGGGCAATGTAGCCCTTGTAGATTGCCAGCAGGGCGTCGGCGGAGGTTGGGTGCAGCTTCGGATTGGCCTTGATCGCGGCGGTAAAAGACTGAAGATCGGCGAAACCTAATTTATGCACGATAGTGAGCATTTCAGCCTGATCGCGGGCGACCTCGTCCAAGCCGATTTGGTGGATTTCCGCAGCGGACTTGTTGAGCGTGGTGGACTGGCGGATGCGGAAGGCATAGTAGGCATCGCCGTCGGACAACGCCGAGATACCGGGTTCTGTGCGGCAACCAGGAATGTAAGTGACGGAGAGAAACTTTGCGAAGCGCTGGTAGGAAGGCAGTACCTGGGTTGCGATGGCGTTGAGCACGTCATCTGAGATGCGCTTACGGTCGGCTGCGGAGACGGAGGCTGGAAATTTCTTGAGTGGGAGGGCAAAGGGGCTGTCGACTGGCTTCTGCGCGGCGATGGACTGGGTCTCGGCAAGGGCCTTCTGCATGAGAAATTGCGGGGTGGTGCGGTGGTCATCGAGGCCAGACTGCAGGTTGGTCATGATCTGCGAGAAAGCTGCGGGGACTTTGGCAAGGCGGGCGATGTAGTTGTCGTAGTCGGCAGTGGTGTCGAAGGAGGTGTGCTCGGCGAGCTGGGGTAGGTCGAGTTGCAGGCCCTCGAACTGGTTGACGGATAGCTCCCACTCCTTGAAGGGCGCGGCCTCCTGGTCTTCGATGAGGGATCGGAGCATGAGTTGTGCGGAGAGCTGCTCCTGATGCGAGAGGCCGGTGGTGTCGATTGCGGATAGGCGCTGGATGAAGGCGCGGCCGCGTGCAAGCGAGTCATTGTAGGCTCGGGGCGAGAAGTCGGAGAGTTGGTCGTCATAGCGCTTGTCGCCGAGGAAGGTGGCGTACTCGGGATTGTGGCTGAGCCTGTCCTGCCAAATCTCGTCGAAGAGGCGGGAGAGTTCACGCGAGCGAGCAGCGACGTCCTGCGCGGTGGGAGCGGCGGCGGTGGTTGGCGGTGCGGCTAGCGTCTGGGCGCGCAAGTGCTGGGTTGCTATTGATGCGCATAGCAGAATGACGATGCAGAGCTTTTTCATGTGAGATTGAAACCTCTGGCGGAAATGCGCCTGCCTAGAGTGTATCGAGAATGAGGATTGATTGACGGTTATTCGAGGAGGGGCAGATTAGAGACGGAGGCGGTATCCAACATGCGATAGAGCGTGGAGCGGCTGATGCCAAGCAGTTGGGCGGCGCGCAATTTGTTTCCGCCGCAGCGAGTGAGGACGTCGAGGACGTGCTGCTGTATGACTTCGTGCAGGCGCTCGATATGGATGCCATGGTGATGGGCAGGGCTGGCTGTGGCTGGCTCAACTAGAGCGAGCAGGTGACGCGGCTCGATGATTGCGCCTTCGGTAAGAGCGGCAGCCTGCGCGACGACGCGTTCCAGTTCAGGGAGGTTGTTGGGCCAGGTGCGCTTCTGGAGTTGAGCCAGAGTGGATTTTTCGAGTAGCTTGGGACTTAGACCGGAATCGGCTGCGATCCTGCGCAGCAGACAAGCGGCAAGCAGGGGAATGTCTTCGACGCGCTGACGCAGCGGTGGGACGAGGATTTCGACCGCTGAGAGCCGGGCGTACAGATCCTGGCGGAACTGTCCTATTGAGGCGAGAACACGCAGGTCGCGATCGGTGGAGGCAAGGATGCGGGTGTCCATACGGGCAGCTTTGGTGCGCTGGCCCTCATTGAGTTTGGTGGGAGGAATGAGGTTGCGACTCCCATCGCAGGCACTGACAAAGCGGAAGAGGGCGGTCTGCAGGGAAAAGGAAAGTTCTCCAACACATTCGAGGTAGAGGGATCCTCCCTGTGCGGATTTGAGCATGGAGGCGGCGGATAGGGAAGTGGTGGAGTGAGATGTTTCGTCGTCGGCCACGGATTGGGCGAGCGTGCTGGCGTTGGCGACAATGAATGGGCCGTCGGCACCGGGTGAGAGGGCATGGATGGCGCGCGCGACGAGCTGTTTTCCGGAGCCGGTTTCGCCGCGGAGCAGGGCAGTACGGAAGTAGGGAGCTATTCGCTGAATCTGCGAGCGCAGACGACGGATGACTACACTGTCGCCCAGTAGGACCGGGTCACGAGGAAGAGAAGATTCGCGATACTGCGCTTCCGAGAGCGGCTGCCGAAGAGATTCCGCGGATGTGAATTGATTGCTCGACATAGCCTGCTGTACTCATCGGCGCGAAAAGGGCAGTAGATGAGTACAGCGGCTAGAAAAGAGAAGGCGGGAGGCACAGGTCTGCTGTTAGAGAATCAAACTGGTTGCGAGACGAGCCCTGTGTAGGTCTAGGCGGCTACGGTGGCGCAGTGGACGTCGAAGGCTCGCGTGAGTTCCTGTGCGATGGCGGGCGCGGTGGAGCTCTCGATGGCCGAGCGCTGCATGAGGTAGATGAGCTTGCCGTCGCGCAGGAGGGCGATGGCGGGCGAACTGGGCGGATTGCCGGCGAAGTAGCCGCGGGCGCGCTCGGTGGCTTCGCTGTCCTGTCCGGCGAAGACGGTGACAGCCTGATCCGGCCTGGATGCGTGTTGCAAGGCCAGTCGCACGGCAGGACGCATCTTGCCAGCGGCGCATCCACAAATTGAGTTGACCACCAGCAAGGTGGTTCCTGGCTGGGCCAACGCTGTGTCCACCTCGGCGGCGGTACGGGCTTCCTTGACACCGGCACGGGTAAGTTCTTCGCGCATGGGGATGAGCATGATCTCTGGGTACATAAAGCCTCCTGGGGAATATGCGCTTTAGCGCGCTGCTGCCACCTGCAATATTTGATGTTTACGGCACAACGGCGGATGCAACGATCTATCAATTAGCTAGCTGCAATCGGCGGCTTGCTCTACTCTGGAGGCGTGACGATTCTGGAGAATGTTGCGCTTGCGCAGTACACCACGCTGGGGGTGGGCGGGGTGGCGCGCTGGTTTGTGGAGACTAGCGACGAGGACGAAATCCTGACGGCAGTGCGCTTTGCGCGGACGCAGGGCGCCCCGTGCTTCATCCTGGGTGGCGGCAGCAACCTGCTGATAAGCGACTACGGATTCAACGGCGTGGTTGTCCATGTGGCACCAGGCACGCTGGCATGGACAGAGGCGGACGATGAGACGGTGAGCATCAAAGCCGACGCGGGGGTGGAGTGGGACGCCGTGGTGCGGCTTGCTGTGGAAAAGAACGGTGCGGGCGTAGAGTGCCTGGCGGGGATTCCGGGAAGCGTGGGAGGAACACCGGTGCAGAATGTGGGGGCGTATGGGCAGGAAGTCTCACAGACAATCGTCCGCGTGCGCGCGCTGGACTTGGCGGCGGAAAAGGTGGTTGAACTGACGGCTGCGGAGTGCGAGTTCGGCTATCGAAGGAGCATCTTCAACTCGATTGAGCGGGGGCGATACGCGATTACGCGAGTGGAGTACAAGCTGGCGATTGGGGGCGCGCCGCTGCTGGAGTATCGCGACGTGAAGAATTATTTTGTGGAGCGCGGGATTGCGCGGCCGACGTTGGCGCAGACGTCTGCGGCGGTGCGGGAGATTCGCGCGCGCAAGGGAATGCTGCTGGTAGCAGACGATGCGGACTCGCATAGCGCAGGGTCGTTCTTCAAGAATCCAGTGGTGGAGGTGAAGGAGGTGGCACGGCTGGCTGCGGTGGCGGGCTGCCGAGTTGCGGATGTACCGCAGTTTCCGGCTGGCTGGGGGTACGAGCCGGAGGATTGCGTCGTGAAGCTGTCGGCGGCGTGGCTGATGGAGCTTGCGGGCTTCGGTAAGGGATTTGCCATCGGTCGGGCGGGGCTGTCTAGTAAGCATGTGCTGGCGATTGTGAACCGCGGAGGAGCGACGGCGGCGGAGATTGTGGCGCTGAGGGATGCGGTGATCGAAGGGGTGCTTGCGCGGACGGGGATCCGGTTGGAACAGGAGCCGGTGCTGCTGGGATTTGCGGATGGCCGAGGATAACGGCCTGGCTTGACGTTACTGGAGAGGGTCGAGACCGTAGGCGGGGAGTGCCTTCTGTATGGGTGGGGAGCGGAGCCAATCAAGGAAGGCGTGTGCGTCGTCTCTGTGGGCGGATCTAATCATGACGACGGCACACTGGCGGATCTCTGGGTAGGCGGAGGGCGGCATGCGGATAAAGGAGCCGAGTTCCTTCATGTTTGGCGAGGAGGCTGCGGTCAGAGAGATAAATCCAAACTGGGCTTTGCCCGATTCGACAAGCTGCGCAGTCTGCGCGAGGTCTTCGGCTACGATAAAGTGCGGCTTGAGCTGGTCGTATAGCTTCATGCGGGTGAGGGCGGCGACGGCGGCCCGACCGTAGGGAATGTGGTCGGGATCAGCGATTGCAACGGACTGAATGCTTGGGTCGCGTAGCGTGTTCTGGGTGAGCGGCAGATGTGGAGAATCCGCGCGCGCCCAGAGGACGAGAGTGCCGCGCGCGTAGGGGATGGGCGCGGACGAGTCGGCCAGGTGGCGGGCGACAATTTGCTCCGGAAAGCTGTAGTCGGTGGCAAGAAGCAGGTCGGCAGGATCGCCAGCGAGCAGTTGAGTGGTTAGTGAGGCTGAGGTTCCATAGTGAACAATCACCTTGATATTGGTGGCGTGGGTGAAGGCTTCTGCAAGTGCGGGCAGCACGGGCTGGAGGTCTGCGGCGGCGGCGATATGGATCTCGCGTGGGGCGCTCTGGCCGTGGAGGGTGGACAGTGAGAGGAGCAGGCTGAGGAGGAGTATGAGAGTTGAGCGCAGAGGCAGAACATATCTGTGTAAAGGGTAGATATTAGCGCCGAGAGCTAAATGTAGGGATTCTTCGCTGCGCTCAGAATAGCGAGCCCTAATTATCCTGCGAGAGGGAAGGGAGGCGCGCGACGGATTCTTGGGCAGATTCGATTTCATGCGATAGGCTAAAGACAAGACCAATGAACGCGACACATCAACTACGATGCACAAACTGCGGTGTAAGGATTGCCGGCGAGGCAGCGCGCAGCGATTTTCGCTGCCCGGAGTGCAATGGACTGTATGAGGTGATCTATCCGTGGAGTGAAGGAGCAGGGCCGTGGAATGCTGGGATTCCCCCAAATTCTTCCACCTCGTCTTCTGTGACACCTTCCTTGGAGGTCCGGCTACCGAATCCTGGCGGGATGCGCCATCTGTGGCAGGAGCGCAAGACTTCGACGATGGCGGTGGATCAGAGCGGGGTATGGCGCTTCCGCGAGCTGTTGCCGATCGTGCGTGACATGGAGAGCGTGGTGACGCTGCGTGAGGGGAATACGCCGCTGTACGAGATGCCGCGCTGTGCGCAACTGGTGGGCGTGGATTGGCTGCTGGCCAAGCACCAGGGGATGAACCCGAGCGGGTCGTTCAAGGACACAGGGATGACTGCGGCGCTATCGGTTGCAGTGGAGCGCGGCTTCCAGTGGGTTGCCTGTGCGTCCACCGGCAATACCTCAGCGGCGATGGCGGCGTATGCGGCACGCGCCGGACTGCGCTGCATTGTATTTATCCCCGATGGCAAGATTGCCTGGGGCAAGTTGTCGCAAGCGATGGACTACGGCGCGCTGACCGTACAGTTGAAGACCGACTTCGACGGATGCCTGAAGCTGCTGACTAAACTCGTCCAACAGTTCCCAATCTACCTGCTGAACTCGGTGAATCCATACCGTCTGGAGGGCCAGAAGACACCTGCCATGGAGTTGGTGGAGCAGATGGAGTGGCAGGTGCCGGAGCATCTTGTGGTGCCAGGTGGGAATCTGGGTAACTCGTCTGCGCTGGGCAAGGGATTTTTAGAGATGAAGCATCTGGGGTTGATCCAGCGCGTGCCGAAGATCAGTGTGATTCAAGCTGAGGGGGCGAACCCGCTGTACCGCTGGTTTACCGACGAGAACCGGGAGATGAAGCCGGTGACGGCGGAGACGCGAGCGACGGCGATCCGCATTGGCAATCCAGCGAGTTGGAAGAAGGCTTCGCGCGTGATTGAAGAGACCGGTGGATGGTGCGAAGAGGTAAGCGAACAGGAGATTGCGCTGGCCAAGGCGGAGATTGGTGCCGAGGGCGTGGGTTGCGAGCCGGCGTCGGCTGTGACACTGGCCGGGTTGAAGAAGCTGGTGGCGGCGGGGAGAGTGGCGAACGAGGAGCGAGTAGTGCTGGTGCTGACGGGACATACGCTGAAAGACCCGCAGTACACCATTGACTATCATCGCGGCGAGCTTCTGACGGCGGCGGAGGTTGCAGGCGCGACCGTTAGCGAGCAGGCGCGTCATGCGGCGCTGCGCAAGCCTCCCATGGTTCTGGAGGCAGATGAGGCCATAGTGCTGAAGGCCCTGGAGACTCACATGGCGACGGCGAATGCAGAGGACACGCAAACTACACATGGAAGTCCAGCATGAGCGCGAGTGAGGTACGGGACTTGGACCGAATTTCGAGTGGCATTCAAGGTGGAATACGTTTGCGGCTGCCTGCCACCAGCGCAAATCTTGGGCCGGGCTTCGATTCGGTTGGCGTGGCGCTGTCGCTGTCGCTGACTATTGAGGCAAAGGCGCATCTGAAAGCGGATGGCCTGGAACTAACGATTGCCGCGACCGGGCGTGACGCGGAGCGCTGCTCGCGCACTACAAACAACCTGATCTTCGAGACCTATCGCGACGTGATGCAGGGTGCGGGACGGGACTTGCTGCCGCTGGATCTGAGCATCCATAACGAGATTCCGCTGGGCGTTGGTTGCGGATCGAGCGCGGCGGCACGGCTGGGCGGAGTGATGCTGGCGAACCACTTCGGCGAGCTGGGGTGGAGTCTGCAAGCCTGCATCGACGAGGCCACGCGACGGGAGGGCCATCCGGACAATGTGTCGGCGTGCGCGCTGGGGCATGTGACGGTGTCGGCGGTTACGGATGGAGTGGTGACCTCGGCGATCTGCGGCGAGCGTCTAGGATGGAAGTTGATGTTGGCGCTACCGGCGGTAAGCCTGGCGACTGAGAAGGCACGGGCGATGTTGCCGGCCGTATACAGTCGGGCCGATGCGGTGTCGAATGTGCAACGGACCGGTCTGCTGGTGGCTGCGTTTGCGCTAGGGCGGGGCGAACTGCTGCAGGTGGCTATGCTGGACCGGATGCACCAGCCGTACCGGATGGAGGCCTGCCCGCTGCTGGCCCGGTTACTGCCGCTGACAGGTGAAGGGGGCGTGCTGGGCGTGGCTCTGAGCGGGGCCGGACCGGGCGTTCTATTGGTAATAGAGGGGGATGCAGTGATTGCAGAGATTGTCGCGCGGATTCGGCAAGCAGCCGGAGAGCCGGAGCTTGAGATTGTGAACAGTTGCATCGGCTCAGGTGCGATCCAGGAGTTGATCTAGTACATCCTAGGGAACACGGCTTACAAGTGTGATTTGAACCTCAGGCAGGACTCGCGCATCTATTAAGCAGACGGATAGATGTAGTGAAAGAAGTGAGAATGAAGCGCGGGTCTATGATGTTGATGGATCAAATCTTTAGATCGAGGAAGTCGCAACGTGCCCGATGGCGGAGTTGCGGGAGGAGTATCGGATGGCTGGACAGTTTGTGACGGCGGTAAGCGACGCGGAGTTTGAGAAGGAAGTGCTGCAATCGGAGCAGCCTGTGCTGGTCGACTTCTGGGCTGCATGGTGCGGACCGTGCCGAGCGCTGGCCCCGGTGGTGGACGAGGTTGCCTCGTTCTATAACGGCAAGCTAAAGGTGATGAAGATGGATGTGGACAGCAACACGGCCACACCGATGCGCTACGGCATACGGGGCATTCCTGCTCTGCTTCTGTTTAAGGGCGGTAAGGTGGCCGAGCAGATTGTGGGATTTGTTCCCAAGGACACGATCGATAAGTCGATTGTGAAACTGCTGGCGTAACGAATTTTTCGCATGAAGTCAGGTGGAGAGATCGCCCGGCAGACTATACGCTGCCGGGCATTTCTATGGGTGGAGCGCGATTCTCAGCACGCGGAATGCTAGACTCAGCACGGAATGCTGGAATGGACGATCTTCCGCTTGGTGATGGTGGCCTTCTTCATACTGGCCAACAGCTTCTTCGTGGCTGCGGAGTTTGCGCTGATCAGCGTACGCGAGACGCGCATGGAGCAGTTGCTGGCGCTGGGGAGGCCGGGCGCGCGTACGGTACTACACCTGAAGCACAACCTTGACGATTTTCTCCCTGCGGTGCAGTTTGGAGTTACTCTGGCATCGCTGGCTCTGGGCTGGATTGGCGAGCCTGCGGTGGCGGGGATTCTGCTAGACGGAGCACAACGCTGGCTGACGGTGTTGCCGCCGCATGCATTGCTATACGCGCACACGCTGGCTATTGCGATTGCGTTTGCGGCAATCACCTACTTTGAAGTACTGCTGGGCGAACTGGTGCCGAAATCACTGGCATTGCAGCGGACGGAGCGGATTGCGCTGGCAGTGGCCGCACCGATGGACGTCTTCATCCGGATGACGCGGCCGGCGGTACATTTGATGAACCGCTCGGCGGCACAGGTGCTGCGGTTGTTCCGCGCGCCGCTGCACGGCGAGGGAAAGGCGCACTCGCCGGAGGAGCTGAAGATGATCGCCACGGCGACGCGGCGCATGGGACTGCTTCCCGTCTTTCAGGAGGAGATCATCCATCGCGCCATCGAATTGAACCATGTGACAGTGCGCGAGATCATGACTCCGCGCGGCAAGATATTCTCCCTACCCGCCGAGATGCCAATAGAACTGGCGAGCGCGCGCATTGTGGAGGAGCAGCACTCGCGCGTGCCGGTGTATGAGGGGACAAGCGACGCGGCAGGCGGGGTGATGGCGGATCCCGATCGCATCGTTGGGGTGGTGTATTCAAAGGACATCTCGCGACTGATGCATCTGCGCGCGGTGGCACTGGGGCTTGGCGGAGCGGTTGACTCCGGGCAGACGCTGCGTCAGGTAATGCGTGACGTGCTTGTGGTTCCAGAGACCAAGCTGGCAGTGGAGGTACTGCAGGAGTTTCAAGAGCGCCGACGGCAGATTGCGGTAGTGGTGGATGAGTTTGGCTCAACTGTAGGGATTGTTACGGCGGAGGACGTGCTGGAACAGGTGGTCGGGGAGTTGGAAGACGAGTTTGATATAGCCGCTCGCACGACTGATTACAGCGCGGCGGGGGTGATGTCGCTGGACGGCAGCACTACGCTGCGCGATCTGGGCACGCAGCTTGGCTGGACATTTCCGCGCGAAGCCGGAGTAGAGACGCTGGCGGGATTTCTGCTGGCGCAGCTGGGCCACCTGCCGGAGGCGGGCGAGAGCGTGCAGTACGGAGACCGGCGCTATGTGGTGGCCGAGATGGCAGGACGACGCATTGCACGGGTGCGGGTAGAGGCCCTGAACCCGATTGCCGGAGATTCCGCGCAACTGAAACTCGATTTATGAGAGCCGAACCCTGACCAACCTGCCCAAACCCGTTCGCCGCATCCTGATTACGCTGCCCGTACTGTGGGTGGTAGTATCGGTGGTCTTTCTGTTGATTCACCTGGTGCCGGGCGATCCGGTAGTACAGATGCTGGGCGAGGGCGCGACGGCCTCCGACGTTTCAGTTCTGCGCCATGCGTATGGGTTGGATGTGCCACTGGGCACGCAGTATCTGCGCTACTGGCACGGCGTGCTGCACGCCGATCTGGGCGAGTCTCTGCGACTGCACGACTCGGTGACGCACCTGGTAGCCCAACGCTATCCCTACACGCTGGCGTTGACGCTGGCGGCGCTGGTGATCGGGATCGGAGTGTCAGTGCCAGCGGGCGTCTTCTCCGCGCTGCATCGCGGGCGCTGGCCAGACCGCGTGCTGGGCGTGGTGAGCCTGGGCGGGCTCTCGTTTCCCAACTTTGCGCTGGGGCCGATCCTGATCCTGGTCTTCTCAATAGAACTAGGATGGCTGCCGGTGTCTGGTGCGGGGACGGGGCCGATCTTTCGAGCGAGCTTCTGGCAATACCTGATCCTGCCGGCGATTACGCTAGGCAGTGGACTGGCTGGAGTGCTGACCCGCATGGTGCGCACAGCGATGCTGCAAGAGTTGGGGCAGGACTACATCCGCACGGCACGGGCTAAGGGATTGAGCGAGCGGGAGGTGGTCTATCGACACGCGTTGGGCAATGCGCTGATACCGGTGTTGACGGTGGTGGGATTGCAGTTCGGCAGCCTGCTGGCAGGGGCGATCGTGACGGAGACGGTGTTCAGTTGGCCGGGCATCGGGCGGCTGACGCTTTCGGCCATATCTAACCGCGATTATGCTTTGGTACAGGGATGCATACTGGCGGTAGGGCTGACGTATGTTGCGGTGAATCTGCTGACCGACGTCGCGTATACCTTTGCTAATCCGCGCATGAGGGCTTGAGGTTTCCGGAGGATGATTCCGGACTAGGGAGATGGCTGGATGAAGCGATTGCGATTGGGAATGACGCTGCTTGCGATAGTAGTTGCCGGCCCTGTGCTGACGGCGCAGAGCGCGCGCCCAGCCACGAAGCCCGCTGCGCCTGCTTCGGCCGGGCAGCACAGCTTCTACGATACGATGTACAAGATTACGTTCGATTACCCGGCGAACTGGAACTTTGCGCGGCGTGATCACCAGATAAGCACCTTTCACCTGGACGCGCGCTCGGCGTTGCGAACGACACTGATGCGGGCGGTGGTGAGTATTCCGGAGAACCCATTTCCGGGGTCGACGTTCAGTGGAGCCTATGTCTACTTCAGTGTGACACCGCACAGCAACGATGCATCGTGCGCAAAGCAGGCAGCACCGGCGTCGCAGGGTAAACGGGGTGGGGAGAGCGAGATCGCCGGGATCAGCTTTGCCCACGGTCATGATGAGCAGGCATCGATCTGCACGGTGCAGCGCGACGAGGTATATACCACCCTTCGACATGGCGCGTGTTACCGCTTCGACCTGACGGTTAATAATTTCTGCGGGGGGGAGGTGTCGGGTGTCAAGGACATTACGCAGCAGGAACTCGACCAGGTGCGCGGGCGGTTGGAAGCGATCCTGGGGACGGTACGGTTTGATGCGAAGTAGTGCTTCATCTTCAAAGGGTCGCCGCGGGCAGAAGACCGGTTCTTTGGGATTGGGGGGTGGCCCAGCTGGATGCCTGGACCAAATTCTGAAGTTTTAAGGAAAGCCGCGCTTACGGCGCGTTTTAGCGATTTATGGATTTTAGCTTCAGGACCATCTCGTTTTCGATTGCTGCACTTCTCTTTCCAAAATGAGCTTCACGGTGATCGTTCGGGCAGAGAGCGATGACATTCGTTAGTCTATCGGCACCTTCATTCGCTAGAAATATCACATGATGGCTCTCTAAATACCGCCCCCCACGCCGTTTCATAAATCCCAGTTGGCCGCACAACTCGCACTTACCCTTGGCGCGCCTCAATACTGCATCTCGCACTTTTTTATCGCGAGCGTACGACCATTCTTCCGAGAGTGAGTGATCAGGAGTATCCGTTCCTAGGTCGTCGATGGCATTCGTACTCCTTATGTGCAGCTCGAACGCCAGCGCATTCTCAGCCTCCTGCTGCTCGGGCGCTAGCTTAGCCCAACGGTCAACCTCACGCTTGCGTTGCTCAGGCGACGTTTTGGCCAAAGCGGCCCCCCGCTTGCGCTGGGCATAGGTCTGCCGTTCGAGAGAGCGCCTGCGTAACTTCTCCTCAGGCGACAGAGACTTATAGCGGTCGAGCATGGCCTTATTCTTTCGCTGCTTTTCAGCCTTGCTCAAACGCGCATAACGTTCTCGTTCCTTTTTGGCCTTGTACGCGCGCCTCTGTTCTTTCTGCTCTTCCGTCATGAAGGTACTAACTCCTCAGTTGTGCGGTGGGTGGTGCGTACATCCGATCTCCTTCATCTACTTGAACTGCCAGATCAAAGGCGTAGAGAGAAGTATATGGCCGCGCCTTCGGGCATGCCGTTCCCGTTGCCTGTTCGTTTTTTTGATTGTCATTCCGCAGCGCAGTGGAGGAATCTGCTTTTGTCCTCCCCGCTCGACCAACTCACCGCCGCGGGCGTACGGTAATCGCCAATCATGCCGACCCTCCCGCCTCGCTCCCGCTCGGCCCGTGTCGCCCTTCCCCGACGTCCTCGCCTATTGCCATGCCCACATCACCGCGATAACCTTACCGAGACAGTTCCGCCATGCGCTGACTACGCGAGGGAAATGGACATTCATCGCCAAATTCGGAATCATCCCGATACCAGGGCCGCCCATGCAGCTATACGAGTAGCGTCCTACTTCACACAAGCGAAGTTCCACGCCCTTTTCGACGACTTTGCCACCGCGCCAGACTGGACAACCTCCGATGCTCTAGCGGCTTGGTATGCACTGGGGTATTTCTGCTTCCTTTTCTCAGTCTCAACGAGCGATTTTTGTGACGAGCAATCCATCGCTGGTGTGCTGTCCAGAGGGCATGATCAGCTGCTATATCAGTGGAAGATGTCAGACAGCGTGGCGGCGAAACACAAGGCATTTATACAAGAGAACATCCGCGAAGCCTTCGCTGCCCACCAACAGCTCACAGACTCAGCTTCGTTTCACCTACTGTTCGTACATTTTGTGAACAGAATTTTGGGTGGCAAAGTGTCGTTTGCGGACAAGTCCGAATTGGAGTCACTGCTCAAAGGACACGAGATCCTGTGCCTAGACCCCACGATCCCAACACGGATATGTGCCCTGTATTTGGCGGCAGACGAAGCTTCGCGCCAGGAACTGATGGGAATGTAAAGGGAGAACAATGAGATTTGACGACTACACTCGGCTACCGCTCGGAACGAAAGTCGACGGCGGCGCAATAAAGGTCTGCCCAGAATGTCGCAAGAACGGCCTTGCAGAGGAACATTCTCAAAAGGTGTTCTACACCCATCTGCAATCCTTCGACTTCAACGAACATGGACAACCCCATCCCATCTGGGTTTGGCATGTGAGAGTCGGCCGCGCTCCCACCCTCAAACCCTTGACACCGCCCGTATAATTAGACTAGGAACTACAAGAGCGCGGCCTCATGTCTGGCCCTTGTATTTCCAGATCGTTACAGGGTGGATATCATTGCAACCCATTGATTTCAGGTATACTTTCATTTTAAGTCACCTGGAATCTTGATCTTGCAAGGCGGCCAGGAAACTAGCCACTGTGTTTTGTTGATCATAGGGATTTCGATAGGGGGAGGGGGGTCCCCAAAAGCAGACTACAGCCCGGTCGCGACCATCGCCGGAACACGCTCCTGCACACCCGCTGTATCATCCGTACCACGCGGAGGAATTTATTTATGCCACGCATTTCGAGACTGAACCGCAGCGAAGTTCGCCCGTCGTCCATCGCCATTTACGACCGCACGCTGCGGGACCGCGGCAATGTGCCGAATATGTTTCGCACTATGGCGCACCGACCGGAGATCTTCGAGACGATCATTGCGCACATGGACGCGGTGCTGAATACGGGCACGCTGAGCAAGGCGCTGAAGGAGCTGATTATTGTGCGCACGTCGCAGGTGAACCGGACACCGTACTGCATGGCCTCGCATACGGCGATCTGCAAGCGGTTGGGATGGACGGACGCGCATCTGAAGGCGCTGTATGACGCGGACGAGAGCGGCGAGTTCGACGAGCGGGAGCGGGTGGCGATCCACCTGGCGGAGTCCATGACGCGCGACCCGCACAACTTTAGTGATGCGGAGTTTGCGCGGCTGCGCAGCTTCTACAGTGAGGGCGAGGTGGTGGA
>CAIZFH010000036.1 GCA_903932155.1 uncultured Granulicella sp.
GCAAGCTGATCGCCGAGGAGCTCGGGCTCAAGCTTGAGCAGGTCACGCTCAAGGAGCTCGGCCGCGCCAAGCGGATCACCATCGACAAGGACAACACCACGATCATCGACGGAGGCGGTAAGGCCGGCGAGGTTGAAGGACGTGTGAAGGAGATTCGCGCTCAGGTAGAGAAGTCGACCTCCGAC
The DNA here is from genome assembly GCA_903932155.1 of uncultured Granulicella sp. GTDB lineage: Bacteria > Acidobacteriota > Terriglobia > Terriglobales > Acidobacteriaceae > Edaphobacter. The sequence continues at coordinate 186 of CAIZFH010000036.1, forward strand.
TACGACAAGGAGAAGCTACAGGAGCGACTGGCCAAGCTGGTGGGCGGCGTTGCCGTCATCAAGGTTGGAGCAGCCACCGAGACCGAGATGAAGGAGAAGAAGGCACGCGTGGAAGATGCGATGCATGCAACACGCGCGGCGGTCGAGGAAGGCATCGTCCCAGGCGGCGGCGTGGCTCTGCTGCGTTGCGCCTCTGCGGTGGATACGCTGATCAAGACGCTGGAAGGCGACGAGAAGATCGGCGCAACCATCATCCGCCGTGCACTGGAGGAGCCATTGCGGCTGATCGTCTCCAATGCTGGCGAAGAGGGTGCGGTTGTGATCGGCAAGATCCGCGACTCGAAGGACGTGAACTTCGGCTACAACGCTGGCACGGATGTGTACGAGGACCTGGTGAAGGCCGGCGTCATCGACCCAACCAAGGTGACGCGGACGGCACTGCAGAATGCAGCGTCGATTGCAGGCCTGCTTCTGACCACCGAAGCCATGATCTCGGAGATTCCAGAGAAGAAGGAAGCTCCGGCGGGCGGCGGCCACGGCGGCGGCATGGATGGCATGTACTAATACTGCGCGTATGGCGAAGAGCGCCTTCGGCGCAAAAGCCAAAGCAAACACAAGACTCCCCGGAGCGAGATGTATTCGTTTCGGGGAGTTTTATCTGTATACAGAAGGAGAGGCGAAGGTTTATTCCACGTTGCCTGGGCGGACCTTGGCGGGGGCGTGGAGTTTTGCTTTGGGGGCAGTGAACTTGACGCGGACCAGGTCTCGTGCCGGGTTGTTGCCGGCGGGCGCGAGGAAGGTAGCAATGTAGGTCTCGTTGATGGCGCCCTGGAAGTTGCGCAGGAAGGGTTTGGTGGAGACGGGGTTGCCTACTCCCTCCCAGTAGTTGACTCCGCCGGTGGCCTGGGTGATCTGGCTGAGGTAGTTCTGGCCGCTGTTATCCGCCATGCCGCCGATCATACCCGCATCGGCGAAGTAGATGGAGTAGATGGCGACCCCGGCGCGTTGCGCTTCCTCGATGGCGTTATCTACATAGGGGCTGCCCTGGTTCATGGGGCTGGTGCTGCCGTTGTAGGGATCGACACCGTTGGTGATCGTCAGGATGAAGCGCGCCTTGTGTTGCGAGTAGGCGGGGCCGGGCCAATTCTTGATGAAGTCGGAGATGCAGATATAAGGGCTGGCGCTCATGCCAGGCATGCCATCCGGAAGGTGAAGCGTTGCGGCGGCGTGCTCGTGATCTATGGTGAAGCTCTGTGCGGTTACTACATGGCCATACTGCATGTAACCGACCAGGACTTCGACGCCGGGGGTGAGGGTGCGCACGAAGTTGCGCAGATTGTCGAGCTCACGGCCGACACTCTCGCGCAGGCCGTCATCGATTAGCAACGCAACCTGGGCGTTGGCGGGCTGTACCGGCTCCCACGCGGTGAGCTGTTCCTTCTGGTCGTTGACCGCAACGGTTAGAACGGCACTGGCCGGCGGCGTGGACTTGGCATCGATGTTCACCAGCACTTGGGTCGGCACAGGGCCTTCCACCTGGGCGAACGCAGAGTGGCTGATCGCTAGGGCGGAGGCAAGTATGAGGGCGGAAGTGAGTGGTCTATTCATAGCGTAAGATTAGACCCGAACTCACCTCCAACAGTTGCCTTCCTGTTTTGTAATTTCCGCAAGGAACTGCTCCTGTTTGCCTTGATTGCTAAACAATCAAGGCAAACAGGAAAGGGGAAAATGCGCTCTCCGGCACATGTAAACGCATGCCCTTCCGATCCTAATGATCTATCTGACCTCAATCTCCGCCGATGCGGACCTTGAAACCTGCGCGAATGGTGAAGGGCAGGCCAGGGTAACCGATGGGGCCGACATGCTGCTGACTAAGCAGGTTATCCAGTTCGGTGAAGGCGGTGACGCGCGACTTGAGGGCGTAAGTTAGGTTGGCGTCGAGCTTGGCGTAGCCGAAGTCGAGGTCGCGGTTGGGCAGCACGAGCGAGTTGCCAAAGTTGGGATCGAAACCATCTAGAAAGGTGGAATCGTCGGAGCGGCTGGCCAGAGCGCCGGTGAAGGCCGCGCTCAGCCTTGCGCCCTCATACTGCACTGCGAAGAATCCGGTGTGCGGCGGACGGCGGAATGGACGCGCGCCGATCAGCGGGCCCTCCGCGCCGATTGCTACACCGGGCAGATTGGGATTGTTGTTGTACGTACCGTTGTAGTAGGCGTCGCTGGAGAAGGACTGTGTGACGACGGCGTCGAGATAGGTATAGCCACCGTGCAGGAAGAGGCTGCTGAAGGGGCGATACTGTAGTTCGGTTTCAATACCCTGGGCGCGAAAGGCGAGCGAGTTGAGGTAAGGCTGGTACGTATTTTGTGCGACGCTAGGCGAGTAGCCAAAGAAGTGTTCAAGAGCTCCGGCGTCTACACCCTCAAGCTGGTGGTTGAAGGAGTTATGGAAGTAGCCGAGCTTGAGGACCAGCTTCTCTCCGTGGATGTTCTGATCGACGCCGATGTCGTAGGTGCGGGACCGCTGTGGACCGGCCGGAGTGACGTGATATTTGGCAATGTCCGCGGTATCGCCGGCCTGTTGCAACTGGGTGTAGAGGCTGGCGAACTGTAGGCCGAGCGACGGCTCCTGCACTCCCGTGGCGACGTTGGCGCGCAACAGCGTACCCCGGAACCACTTTGCGCCAGGATAGACCGGAACGTAGGAGAGCCCGAGGCGCGGCGCACCGGTGATGCCATAGAGATGGTTCTTCTCGATGCCGCCGCCGGCGGAGTAGAAGACGCGGCTCTTGATCTCGCCCTGAAGTTGAAGCGTGTACTCGAAGTTGGTGCGCTGGGTTTGGTCGGTTACTCCGAACGGACCGAACGAGACGTAGCTGCCGCGCTCGTTTTCGTAGCGAAAGCCGAAGAGAGCCGAAAGATAGCGGGCGACGCTGTAATCGGACTGGTAGGCGAACTCGTCGCGGTTGGAGACCATGTCATCGCTGGGGATAAAGTAGGAAGCCTGGCCGGTGGCGGTGTATCCATTGGCCCCACGAATGGTGACGACGTTGCCGAAGTACTCTGTGAAGCAATCCGCCGTTGGAGCGCTACAGGGCACGGAGCCGAAGTTATAGGTGATGGGAGTGCCGACGTTGGTGAACTGGCGCTCCTGCTCGCGCTTGCGACTGATGCCATAGCGGACGAGATTGTGCCATCCATCCTCCAGGCGGTTCTGTAGCGTGAGACCGGAGTAGATGTCCTGATCGGCCTGCTTGCCGTCGGCGGAGATGCCGTAAAAATCATGCGCGCTGGGCAGGCCATTAGCCGAATCCGCATTGCGCAGAGTGAAGCGCGCTTGTGTATTGGCGGTGACGTTGTAGCCGAGGTTGGCCACAGACGTAGCTGAATGATACTCGTCGCGGGGCAGCGCATTCGAGGTGTCGAAGCGGGTGAATGCGGTGTAGAAGTCGAGCTTCTGGCGCGCACCGCTCAACGAGAGTTCGTTGCGGTAGGCGTGGAAATTGCCGGCATCGCCGGAGTAGTTAAGTACTGGCCTGGTTGCGTTGCCGCGCGGTATTTCGAGATTCAAAATAGAGGCGCCGGCATCGGTGCCGTACAGCGCGGAATTGGGACCTCGATAGAGTTCCAGGCCCGCCAGTCCGGTAGTGGAGACGTTGCCGAAGTCGAAGGTTCCACCCACGTCGCCGGCGGAGATGCCGTCGATAAGCACCTGATTAGCTGTGGAGTTGCCGCCGCGGACAAAGAGCGAGGTGACGCCGCCATATTGGCCGGTCTGGACGACGGCGACACCGGGAGACTGGCGCAGCGCGTCCACTACGCCGACCGACGTTGCCAGATCGCTCTCGGGAATCAGCGTTACCGACGAGCTGGATTGCTGCACCGGTGTGGGCAGACCTGTGGCTGTTACAGTGACTTCTTCATGGAGCGAGCCTGTCTCCAGCACGATGTTCTGGGTGACCTGGTCGGTCGAGCCGCCGTAGAAATTCTGGCCGATGCCGGGATAGAAGGTCAGGGCAGAGGTCAACAAGACGAATCGACCAGACAGGGTGGAGCGAATCTCATAAGCGCCGTCCATGCCGGCGATGGCGATGGCTACTGGCCGCGGCCCCTGAATGAGCTGGATGCGTGCTCCGCGAACAGGGCGGCCCAGCGCGTCTGTGACCACTCCGCGAACCACCACAGCATGTGCTTGCGTGGCGGCAACGAGGAAGAGAGCTGTGAGAAGGAAGGCAGCGAGCGCAGAAGACGCTCGCAAGACGAGGTGGGCCATGAAGCGGCCGGAGACTATGGACATGTCGGAACTCCTACGCCCCCCCCCGGGAGCGTGGTTGGATGTACGCGGCGAAACCGGTCTCCTGACTTACGCGGATTCATGCCGGCCAAAGACTGGACACTTCCCTTCCCGTTGCCTGGCGGCTTCAGTGGGAGGTGTCTGGCTGGCATTCACGCCTCTCCGAGTGGGCTGGAGCGACGTGCGCGATCACAGTTGCGGGGCAGTGGCGGAATTTCACCGCGCTTCCCGAACATTTCGTTGCGGGCAAGGGTTGAGGTGGCACGGCTGGCAGTGCAAAGCCAGCCGCAAGATTTGCTATAAATTCTGGCCTAGGCGGGCTCGTCCATCTTGTGCAGGTCTTTGCCGGGCTTGAATCGGACAGCCTTGCCGGGCGAGATGCTGACCTCTGCGCCCGTGCGCGGGTTGCGGCCGATGCCGGTCTTGCGGGGCTTGACGGTGAATACGCCAAAGCCTCGCAGCTCGATGCGTTCGCCGGCGATGAGGGTCTGCTTCATGCTTCCGAAGATAGTGTCGACCGCGCGCTCCGCCTTCGTTCTGGGAAGTCCGGTACGCTCAACGACCCTCTGGATCAGGTCTTGTTTAATCAACTTGGGCCGCCTCTCTCTGACGCAAATTGCAGACATGGGAGCAATTAAGGGCCACCTTGTGCTGCTAAGTGTGATGGTAGGAACTAAGCCCCAGATTGTCAACGAGCGAATGCTGCCGTAAGATTTGGCTATCCAAAACGATGCGGACCGATCCCCTTCCCTGAACGCCTTCCGGTGCCCTGGGAAAGCAGCCTGGAGAGGCCCGCCGAGAGGCAATAAAGACAGAGATGGCTATTAAGAGCGACCGCTGGATACGCCAGCAGGCATTGGAACACCAGATGATTGAGCCGTTCAGCGAGAAGCAGGTCAGCACCGGCGTCATCAGCTACGGACTCTCCTCCTACGGGTACGACTTGCGGGTCAGTGATGAGTTCAAGATCTTCACCAACGTGAACTCCGCGATCATCGACCCGAAGGCTTTCGACGAGCGGTCGTTTGTCAGCGTGCAGGCGGCAAGCGTCATTGTCCCGCCCAACTCGTTCGCACTGGCACGCTCGATCGAATACTTCAGGATTCCGCGCGATGTACTCACCATCTGCGTGGGCAAGTCCACCTATGCGCGCTGCGGCATTATCGTGAACGTGACGCCGTTTGAGCCGGAGTGGGAGGGCTTTGTGACGCTCGAGATCTCCAACACCACGCCCCTGCCAGCGCGCATCTACGCCAACGAGGGCCTGTGCCAGATACTCTTCTTCCAGTCCGACGAGGTGTGTGAGACCAGTTACGCGGACCGCAAGGGAAAGTATCAGAAGCAACAGGGCATCGTCCTGCCCAAGTTATAGCTTCCTCCAGCCGGAGCACCGGGTTGGGGAATCGTACCGGACTTCAGTACGAACCGCGAGGCAGCCCAGAGCGCAACCAGGCCAAGCGGAGAGACGAGGCTTGAGTTCGATGGTGGAAGCAGCAGCAAAGCGCACAGACCGTATTGGCGTGGTGGCCACGGATCCATTGCGCGTGCTCGGCCTGCAGACCATTCTGCCAAAGTTTGAGGTCATCCATCTGACGGCACCAGGTGCGCTGGACGATGTTAACCTCTCGCTGGTACTGGTCGACGCGGAATGCACCAGCCATCTGTTCGAGCTGATCGCAACGTTCCACCACATACGCCCACAGTTGAAGCTGATCGTGCTGGGCACGGACACGAGCCCCGAGTACATCCAGCGCATCATCGGTGCTGGCGCAAAGGGATACCTGACCCTGTCGGCCAACGAATCAGAGCTGTCGATGGCCATCGAGATCGTGCGCGATGGCTCTGTGTGGGCGCCGCGCAGAGTGCTGTCGCGTCTGCTGGACCGGCAGACAGGCTTCACCAGTTCCGCCAGCGCACCACCCAAGTTCACGCCGCGGGAATTACAGGTGCTTGAATTACTACGTGCCGGACGATCCAATCGCGAGATCGGTCGCGCGCTGACGATTAATGAAAGTACCGTCAAGGCGCACATTGGCCGCCTGTTGCGCAAGGTTGGAGTCAATAACCGCATCGCACTGACAGTCCACCCATCGACCCAGTTCGAATAGGGATTCCAGCGATATTGGAACTCGGTCCAACTCCGCGCACAAAGCTTCTAATTGAAACAATTTACGCGGCTTATATCTATTACTGGACGAGCTTATAAAAGTTATATAGTTATCATTTAGTACACAAAATGGGTACGAAAGTCTCTAGACCTTCGTACCATTGTTTGGGCATCACAAATAGCCCATCATGGAGATGCAACACAGACCTGGGAGAGGGGCTACAAGGTTGAGCAGCGTAAGCTGCTGGAGCTTGCAGCCCCATTTTTTGCTACTCAGCCTTTTCGAGCTTTCTCTGATGTGCCCCCTCGCACATGCCTGCAACCATCTACACGGGCAGTCTCTATTGGGTACGGATACTTCGCACGCTGAGCAGTCCCGCTCTGTCTCCGCCATTTCTGTTCCCGGCGTGCAACTTTCCGCACTCATCCCTGCATCGTACGAGTTGATGCAGCCTGAGTGATTGCGTTCTAATCGTGATCACAGACACACGCACAAGGCATCTCCGCCTAAGAAGCAGATGCACTGAAGAAAGCGAAGGAGTAACAACCTATGAAACAACTTACCGGAATCCTATGTGGTCTGGCACTCGTCGCCACCACCACACTCGCAGCAGTTGGACAGGATCATGCAAAGCTCGATGATCGCCTTACCAGCGCGCAGGCCGTGCTACAGGAAGTGATGGCCACGCCCGATAAGGGAATCCCGCAGAGCATTCTAGCGGGGGCCGCGTGTGTCGTTGTGGTTCCCAGCTACAAAAAAGGCGCGTTTGTGATCGGAGCGCAGTATGGCCAGGGCGTTGCCACCTGCCGCACACCCAACGGATGGAGCGCTCCAGTCTTCGTACAACTGACGGGCGGCAGCTTTGGATGGCAGATCGGCGGCCAGTCCACAGACCTGGTTCTGGTGGCTATGAACCAGCACGGACTACAGGACATGTTGAAGAGCAAGTTCAAGCTGGGCGCGGATGCAGCAGCTTCGGCCGGACCGGTCGGACGTAATGCGCAAGCCTCTACGGACGCGAGTATGCGCGCTGAGTTCTTAACATACTCGCGCAGTCATGGCCTCTTTGTCGGACTGGACCTGGATGGCACCGTCCTCTCGCAGAACGCCGACGACACGCGCACCGAGTACGGCGCAGACGTGCCCTTTGAAGTCGTGCTGCACGGTAATAAGACGGTTCCACAGAACGCCACCGCTTTCGTTCGCACCGTAGCCCGCTATTTTGTTGTCTCGAAGAACAACCAGTAACTGACATCGCGTACCATGAGCGCCATCGCGTCGCCGGGCAACAGGACGCCGTAACGCATAGCAGACCGAGCCGCCATTGGAGTCAATTCACTGGCGGCTTCGCTGCGTCTGGGGCCGGGACGCGCCGAAGCTAACTACCCTGTGTAACGCGCAGGGTGAATGTAATCCTGTGCAATCCGTTTACGTCTATTCAGAGGGAAGCACTTTCCCTCCGATACAGGATCAACCTTCGACCCAGACCCGATAGACTGGAACCTTGACCCGCGAAGCCCAACCCAGCCACCGGCCGGCGAACCGGCCAAGCCTTCACCAGACCGTGGAATTCGTCGTTGTGTGGCTATTTATCCATCTGCTGCGCGCTCTGCCGCGACGCATGGCACGTTCTTGTGGAGCAGCCCTGGCAGCCGTTGCGTTTCTGCTGCACAGACGGCTTCGCCAGGTGGGCAGACGTAACCTGGAGCTGGCCTTCCCCACTCTGCTCGCCGCCGAACGGGAGGCGATCCTGCGCAAGGAGTACCGGCACCTTGGCTGGCTGCTGGCCGAGTTCTGCCAGATGTCCACCTACACGCGTGAATACGCTGGCCGGTTCATCCGCTATGAGGGGCTCGAGCATTATATGTCGGCGCGCGATCGCGGCCAGGGTGTTCTAGTGCTCACAGGCCACCTAGGTGCGTGGGAGCTTTCCAGTTTCTATCACTCGCTGGCCGGTTACCCGATGGGTATGGTAATCCGCCGGTTGGACAATCCGCTGGTGGATTCGCTGGTGAATACGATCCGCTGCCAGCATGGCAACCGCGTGTTGCACAAGGACGACTTCGCCCGCGGGCTTATTGCGGCAATGCGCTCGGGGGAGACCGTCGGTATTTTGATGGACACCAACATGACACCGCCGCAGGGTCTATTTGTGCCTTTCTTTGGGATCGAGGCCTGCACTGCCTCAGGTCTGGCACGGGTTGCATTGAAGACCGGTGCCGCAGTACTACCCGGCTTCCTGCTATGGGAGGCGTCGGAGCGCAAATACGTCCTGCGCTTCGGCCCGGAACTCACGCTTGCGTCAACCGACAATTCCGAGGCCGATGCTGCCACCAACACAGCACTCTTTACTGCTGAGATTGAGGCCACCATCCGGCAATACCCCTCGCAGTGGCTGTGGATGCACCGCCGCTGGAAGACCCGCCCCACCGGCGAACCACCGCTTTACTGAGATGGATTCCGGTTGTGAGGCTGGCTTCACACTTTCCCATGAGATTGCCGACTGAGAGGCTGCATGGCTATTCTCGGATTTGCATGCACGGCGGCATAGAATCGAAGTAGCGCCCTGCGGAGCTTTCGCGGCGTATGGGGAGTGCGATGAGGAGTTTCAGAGAGGTCACGCAGGGCAATCAGATCATGTTTTATGAGTACATTGCCAAGTGTCTGGTGGGTGTGACCGTCGGCTATGTTTTGATGCAGACCTTTCCCCGGCAAAGCGGGCAGTACTACTGGCTGTTGATCTCCATCCTGCTCTCCATCACGCACGACAACAACAGCAAAGTGGCATACGACCGGATGCGGGGAAACGTGGTCGGCTCGCTGGTAGGCCTGGTAATGTATTTGCTGCACAGTCCGCCGAACCTGCTGACCATCTGCCTGGGGGTAGTAGCGACGATCCTGCTCTGTTTCAATCTGGATTTGGTCGCGGTCTGCCGTACCGCTCTGGTCGGTTTCATCATTGTGATGATCTACGAGGAGACGCACAGCAGTTGGACGGGGGCTATCTACCGGATGGTGGGCGTCGTTTTGGGTTGCGTGATCGGGCTGGCCATCAACTACATCTTTCGCAAGATCACCGTGCCGCTGTTTAAATCGATGGTGGACCTGGAGGACGACGAAACACCAGACAATGGCGGAGAGTAGCTAGCGGACAGCCGTCTGCGAAGTCTGTCGGCATTACCGTCGAATTCGGCATCTTACTCTGGGGGGCAGCTGATGTTGCTACCCGGAGAATGCCATGTCCTTCGGAATTTACGCTATTGGTTATCTGATTTTCATCGTTGGTGTGGCCTACCTCGCACACCTGATGCATATCCGCGAGACTTACATTGTGGCTGGTGCCATCATTCTGTTTGGGATTGGGATTGTGACCGGAGTGCAGAAGACGCGCAGCAGGGACCCCAGCTAAAGCGGAGCCTGTTCGCGGCCTGGGAGTCGCGCAGCTTGGGCGCGATTGACGGCGATGGGTTGCGGAGGTAATACTCAAGAACCGGTTTCATGAGCCCTTCTCATCTTTTTGCAGGGTAATTGGATTTTGCTTTGTAGGCGGAACTCCAGCGGCAACGCGACCGCAATGGCTCGGGATACACCGGTTGCAAGCATGAGGTGCAGCATGAGCGAACTGACGACTACAGTAGGCACTATCCTGAGGCAGAAAGCTGGGGGTGTTTTATCGGTCACACCGGACGACTCTGTGTATCACGCCATCGAGGTAATGGCAGAGAAAGGCGTGGGTGCGCTGCTGGTGATGAAGGGCGATGAGCTGGTGGGAATCGTCAGCGAGCGGGACTACGCGCGCAAGGTGGTACTGAAGGGGCATACATCGAAGGAGATGCAGGTTTCGGAGATCATGACCAGCCCGGTGATCTCGGTCTCGCGCAAGCATACCGTGGGCGAGTGCCTGCGCATAATCACGGATAGTCACATCCGGCACCTTCCGGTGGTGGAAGGCAGTGCGGTGGTGGGCGTGCTCTCCATCGGCGACCTGGTGAACTGGGTCATCACGGAGCAGCAGGAGACGATCCGACACCTGCATGCGTATATCTCTGGCGCGGCAAACTAAGTTCAGTCGATATACAGCGAACCGGAGGGATTGCTATGGCGTGTCGTCGGCGGGGTCGTTCTCCTCGACCAGCGAGGCTGCGCCAACAACATCATAGGTGGTTGCTTCACCTCCCGTAGGTTGTAGGGTGACGCGCATGGGTTCGCGCTGCCACACAGCCTGCTTGCAGACGGGTGCGGAGGGTGCTGCCTGGGGCCACTTGCCGATCTGCTGCTGGACTACAGCGCGGCGCGCTCCAAGCTGCGCGACGATGGCGAATAGTCCGCCCTTGATGGTCTCAGCGGTACCGCAATATGCGGCGTAATCGCGGAACCAGATGGCATCGGAGACCTCGGTGTCGAAGTCCGGCAAGTGCAGCGCGGCGATGTGGCCGGTGGTGCGATCCACCAGTAACCAGGGGCCGGGCTGCCAGCTCCAGCGGGGTTGCTCGCCGGGCAGCGCGTCGTTCAGACGCAGCGCGCGGCGGATGGTGAAGCTGCGGTCGGTGACGTCGTGGGCGTCGCCTGTGGTCCACTCCTTCTGGTGGCCGTCGAGGGTGAGCGAACGGATCTTGAGCATGACAGGATCGGCTGGCTTGCCGGTTACTGGCGCGGACTCGGGCGGGGTGTAGGGCACTTTGCGCACAGCACCCAAGGCCACAACGTGGACCTTGGCAGGGGCAGCGTGGGCTATGGGATGCGAGAGTGACAGGAAGCCGAGAAACAACAAGCCAAGTGTCCACCCGCGCAGATGCACAACAGCGGAGCGAAAGATCTGCATGCGCGGCAGACTAGCGCGTATGGAGTACGGAAGCAAGCGGAGATTTCAAAATGTGCCGATTGCAAGAAAATTGAAGAGAAATCTCAGGTCCAGCGAGGCATCTCATCGAACATGCAGCCGTTTCGGCGCAGGGCCATGCCGCAGTAATAGTAATGCAGCGGATTCATAAGGGAGATTTACAGAGGCCCGGAGTTTCTATGAAGCGCTACGGAGTAGTATCGTTGTGACAGGACGCTTGCGGCCAGCCGCCAGCGTTGCGGCTGACGTTGACCCGCAGACGACCGGCGAACCTGGGCGACCAACCGCACCAACTATTCAGGCAATCAGGAAAGGGAATATGCAACCTATGTGGAAACCGAACCAGACAGGACCGCTGCCGCCTACACCCGCTGAGCCCACGCGACCGTCGATCCCGGCGCCGACCATCTTCGAGACCAGCGTTGCAAGACCGGCGGCAGCGCCCGTTGCCAGCCCGATCATCGCTACCGGAGAACAGGCCACCATCGGTAAGTCGCTGGTGGTAAAGGGCGAGGTCTCCGGATCGGAGTCGCTCTACATCGACGGCAAGGTGGAAGGCACCATCAACCTGCCCGGCAACCGCGTCACCGTAGGGCGCAACGGACAGGTGGCGGCCAACATTCTGGCACGCGAGGTAGTAGTGCTGGGCAAAGTGCGCGGCAATGTGACCGCCAGCGACCGAGTGGACATTCGCAGTGAAGGCTCACTGACCGGAGACGTGGCCGCAGCTCGCATCTCGATTGAGGACGGCGCTTATTTCAAGGGCGGCATCGACATCCGCAAGCCGAACGAGGTGAAGAACGGTCATGCTCAACCGGTCGCCGCTGTAGAGCCTACACCTGTCGTCCCCACTGCTACTTTACCCCTAGGGTAAAGCAGCGCGCACACAACGTATACACCTGTGGCCCTGGCGGATGCTGGGGCCGCATTGCGTTATGGAATCAGCAGAATCTTGCCGGTGGTCTTGCGGGATTCCAGGTCGCGGTGGGCCTGGGCTGCTTCTGCCAGCGGGTAGCTGTGTTCGAGGCGCAGTTTGAGGCTGCCTTCAGCGACCCAGCGCAAAACATCGCCGGCGCGTATCACTAGCTCCTCGCGGGTTGCTGTGTAGTCCTTGAGCGTGGGACGCGTGATGAAGAGCGACCCGCGCGCGGAGAGCTGGATGAGGTCGAAGGGTGGGACCGCGCCGCTTGATCCCCCGTAGAGGACGAGGATGCCGCGCGGACGCAGGCAGGTCAGGCTGCCGTCAAAGGTGGTCTTGCCGACGGAGTCGTAGACCACGGGAACGCCCGCTCCGTTGGTGAATTCTCGAACTCGGGCGGCGAAGTCTTCGCGCGTGTAGAGGATCGTCTCCTGAGCGCCAGCTGCATGCGCCAGCACGGCCTTCTCTTCAGTAGAGACGGTGGCGAAGACGCGCGCACCCAGGCTCTTGGCCATCTGGATAAGAAGCAGCCCAACGCCGCCCGCGCCAGCGTGGATGAGTACAGCATCGCCCATTTGAATGGGGTAGGTGGAGTACGCGAGATAGTGGGCCGTCATTCCCTGCAACATGGCCGCGGCTGCCTGTTGCGTGGTGACGCCGATGGGGATTGCGATCAGGCGTGCGACCGGCGCGACCGCGAACTGGGCGTAGGTTCCGGGAGCGCCGCACCAGGCAACTCTGTCGCCCACTTTGACGGTGTTTACGCCCGGCCCAATTGCAGCGACGGTACCAGCCGCCTCCTGCCCGGGGATAAACGGCAGCGTGGACGGATAGCGCCCTTCACGCAGGTAAATATCGATGAAGTTGACGCCGCAGGCCTCGATTTGGATTAGAGCTTCTCCTGGGCCGGGCGTGGGGGTGGGCAGTTCGCGGAGCACAAGCACTTCAGCTCCACCGGTCTGGGTGATCTGGATCGCTCGCATAGTGCTTCGATGCTAACGCGAGCCGAGCGATGCGGGAAGAGGGGGGCGTGAAACTCTATTTTGCGGACACGACGCGACTCATTGTGCGATCCGCACTACTTTCTGAGACAATGGACTGCGCATGCAATCCGACAATTTAATTTCGCTCAAAGACGATATGGTAGCGTTCATCGCCGGCCATGGTTTGCGCCGCTTTAACGGCTACGTCACAGACGAAGTGCCTACCGTCATCTTCGAGGACGAAGAGCCGGACTCGTGGAAGGACTTTGTGGAGCATGCCAAGGCCAGCGGGGCGAGCTTCATCACCATGAGCGAGGTGACGCTGGAGAAGTCCGACGTCGCCATCCTGCTGGAACAACTACGCGACCAGACCTACCCCGACGCCGACGCGATCGAGATTGACGAAGCCGAGTGCCTGGTGAAACACGTAGGCAAGATCGGCTACCTGCAGCTGGGGTTTGCCCACCAAGGCGTGATGTTCCTGTTCGAGACCTCGACCGAGTGGTACGAGCAGTTCCAGGAACTGATCGAGACGGTCACGGACCTGGGTGGCATCGTGGTGGACGACCACGATCACAACGAGGATTAACGCAGGTGCCGTCGATGTTGCCGGATCAGGACCAGCTAGCGGAGCAAGAATCATCCTATCCAACTGCGTCGCCCGCTTGGTTGCTGAAAGTCACTGACCAACCCACAGACGCCAAGGCCCCCGAAGCCCTGGTTGAGCAACTGAAATGCCCACGGGCGATTTCGCAGATTCTGATTGCGCGTGGGATCGAAACGCAAGCGGCGGCCAAAGCTTTTCTCAATCCAACGATGTCTGGACTGCTGGATGATCCGGCCAACGACCCTGCGCAGATGTTGGGGATGAATGCTGCTGTGGACCGCATTCTGAGCGCAGTGCAAAGCGGTGAACCGATCCTGATCTATGGCGACTACGACGTAGACGGCACCACGGCGACCGTACTGCTGAAGACAACCATCGAGCGCATCGGGCTGGCGATGGAGCCGCAATGCCCCGCGCATGTCAGCTATCACCTGCCGCACCGCATCCGCGAGGGCTACGGGATGCAGAACGCAATCCTGGCAGAGGCGGCGGAGGCCGGCGTGCGCCTGGTGATCAGCGTGGACAACGGGATCCGCGCCATGGCCGAGGCGGTAGAGGCGCGCGCACTTGGGCTAGACCTGATCGTTACCGACCACCACCTGCCCGACGATGCAGCGATACCTGACGCGTATGCCGTGATCAATCCTGCACAGCCCGGCTGTCCGTATCCCAACAAGAACTTATGTGGAGCGGCAGTTGCGTTCAAGCTGGCGCAATCACTGCTGGCCGCCGCGACACCGCTCACACCGGACTCCAATGCCTTTCGCGAGCGAACACATGGCGTGCTGTTGCCTTCGTTTCTGAAGCTAGTAGCCATTGCAACAGTCGCGGACTCGGTGCCGCTCACGGGAGAGAACCGCACCCTTGCCGCGCTCGGCCTTGCTGCGCTGGCCAGCCCCATGCAGCCCGGCCTGCGCGCTCTGATGCAGTTGGCGAAGATCCCCCTGGACCGCGCGCCCACCGCGGGTGAGGTCGGCTTCCGCCTGGCACCGCGCATCAACGCCGCCGGGCGAATGGACATCGCGGACGATGTGGTTGAACTGCTTCTAACACGCGATGTGTCCCGAGCGCGCGAACTTGCCCAGAAGTTAGACCGCCTGAATCAGGAACGCCGCGACTCCGAGGCACGCGCTCTGAACGCCATCGACCACGATCTGCTTACGATGGTCTGCGCCGATGGAGCGTACCCGCCGGAGTGCCTGATCCTGGACAATCCAGAGTGGCATCGCGGCGTGCTGGGAATTCTGGCTTCGCGCGTGGTGGAGCGTACGGGACGGCCCGCGCTAATCGTGACACATGCAGAGGGCGACGCACACGGTTCAGGCCGCTCCGTGCCCGGCTTCCACCTGCTGGACGCTATTACCGTGGTCAACGCGGAAGACCCTGCTGCCCCGCTGTTTCATCGTTTTGGCGGCCACGCCCACGCAGTCGGCTTTTCGTTGCCCTCCGATCGGCTTTCCCTGCTGCGCGCCCGCATGAAGGCCTACGCGTCTACGCAGATCGCCACCGCGCTTCTGGTCCCGCAACTGGAGTATGACGCGGAGCTCTCGCTGGCTGAGATTACGCCTGATCTGATGGACTGGATCGCTCGTCTCGCACCCTTTGGGATTGGCAATCCTGAACCGGTCTTCCTGACTCGAAACGTGACCCTGGCTACGCCCATCCGCCTGATTCAGGAGAAGCACGTCGCGCTGCAATTGATGCAGGACAACTCTGGGCAACCGGTACCCGAGAGGCGGAGCGGCAGCCCGCGCGAGGCAAGCAATCCGCGTGCAATCCCTGCCCTGGGCTGGAGCCGCGACGCCGTGGGCTGGCCAACGCGCTGCAAACAGCTAGGGCTCAGCAAGGGCTCGGTGGTCGATGTTCTCTATCGTCTGCGGCATAATACCGGTGCTTACGCGAGCCAGCAGTTCAGCGGCATTGAGCTCGAATTACGCGACATGCGATCCTTCAGTACACCAATTTAGATGGATCAATAAGCCCTGAAGCACGGCATTTAGGATCTGGTTCCTCTGCCGACTTCGTAAAATCCAATGTTCCTTCCTGGGAAAGAAGTATTATGATTCGTTCGATGCGATGAAACGTCTTATATACTGACACTTGAAGACATGGCCCCTACTCCCAAGCCAAATCGAACAGCACAGTTTGTCCTTTGGGGGACTACCTTCGTGGTCCTCCTTCTGGCGTTGTATGCGGTACGCAGGCTCACACGCGAACGAGTAAACGTACTGGCCGCACAGGTCAGCTATCAGGATCTGGTCAAGACCTCTTCTACCAACGGCAAGGTGGAGCCAATGGACGACTTCGAGGCTCATGCACAAGTTGCCGGCCAGGTGCAGGAGATATACGTCAATGTCGGAGACAAGGTCCGTGTTGGCCAATTGCTGCTCAAGATGGATGATGCGGACGCGCTAGCACGACTTGCCTCGGCCAACTCCGCCTTGCGCGCGGCAGAACTTGCCGCCAGCGACATCGATCGCGGTGGCACGCAGGACGAACGCAACACCTTTGACGCCGATGAGAGACGCGCCAAGCTGCAACACGATCAGGACGCTGCTGCGCTGACTACACTACAGCAACTACAGCAGGAGGGAGCGGCTTCTTCGGCCGAGATCGACGCTGCGCGCGCACGTGTCCAGTTGGACGACAACACACTACACAGTATTGAGCAGCACAGCACCCAGCGCTATGGCGAGGCTGATCGTGCCCGCGCCCAGGCGGCGTTGGCCGATGCACGCGCTGCCGTTGCAGCAGCCGAACGCGCCTATGCCAGCGTCGACATTCGCAGCAAAATCTCTGGCACCGTCTACTATCTCCCCATCACGGAGAACGATTACGTCAGCCTTGACAGCAACGATCTGGTCTACGTTGCGGACCTCAAACATTTGCGTATTACGGCCTACTTCGACGAGCCCGAAATTGGCGAGCTGGCCGAAGGGCAACCGGTTTCGATTACCTGGGAGGCCAAACCAGGGGTCACATGGCACGGGCACATAACCCAGGCACCCACTACTGTCATCAGTTATGGCACACGCAACGTCGGAGAATGCTTCATCGATGTCGACGATGCAGATGGCATCCTGCAGCCCAACGCCAATGTTACGGTCACCGTTACCACCGCGGAGCATAAGCATGTGCTCAGCGTTCCGCGCGAGTCCTTGCGCGACGAGGGTGCACAGCACTACGTCTTCCTCATTGTCCACAATAAGCTTGAGCGCAAAGCAGTCCAGTTGGGTTCGCCTGCCAGACCGGCAATCGTCAATCTCACACGAGCCGAAATAACGGGCGGTCTTGCCGAAGGCGACACAGTTGCCCTCAACGCCACGGACCTTAGCGACGGACTTGAAGTTACGACCGTATATAGATGAACATAAACGCACAATCCTCTCCGTTACCCACGTTCAAGCTCTCTCTAACCAGTGCCATCAAGCTGGTTAGGCTATTCATACCATCCCTAGTGCTGGGTCTGATCACCACCGATCCAATGTTTGCAGCGCCGCTTCAGGCCGAAATTCCCTTTTTGAACATTGCCGCCACCGAACAGGCGCTGGGGACCGATGCAGCCGCCTACCACGCCTTACAGGAGGGACGCAGCGAAGACGCAACTGCCCTTCTGCACACAACCCTTGCCGTGAATCCGTCCGATGCCACAGCGCATCAGCTTCTATGCCGCGTCTACTATGCACAGGATGATGCCAACAGCGCCATCCCACAGTGCGAAATGGCTGTTACTTATGCATCATCTTCCAGCGATCTGGCCAGCGACTGTCAGCTTTGGCTTGGCCGCTCCTATGGCATGAAGGCGCGCCACGCCGGTCCCATTGCCGGATTCACTCTGGCGCGCAAGGTCAATGCAAGCTTCGAACGGGCAGTTGAACGTAACCCCTCCAACGTTGCCGCTCTCAATGACCTGGGCGAATACTATGTTGCCGCACCGTTTTTCATCGGCGGCGGCAGCGACAAGGCCCACGCGCTTGCTGCTCGCATGATGCCCCGCTTTCCAGCCGCCGCACACCGTCTTCTGGCGCGCATTGCGGACTCCGGCAATGACCTCAAGACAGCCGAATTCGAGTTCAAGCAAGCCGTCGCTGCCGAGCATACGACCGAAGCATGGATCGATCTCGCCCAGTTCTACCAGGACCACGCGCGGCCAGATGAAGCGCTCTCCGCGGTCAAAGCCGCCGTGGCCGCTGATCGCAACCGCGGCCCAGCGCTGGTGGACGCCGCCAGCATTCTCACCGCGGCCCAGCGCGCTCCCGACCTGGCCGAACGCTGCCTGCGGGACTACCTTGGCTCGCACGCCAAGTCCGACGCAGCTCCTGCCTTTAAGGTCCATCTTCAGCTCAGCCGACTACTGGCGGCACGCGGAGACACACCCGACGCAAACCGAGAGGTTGCCGCAGCAGCAGCACTTTCCCCGGCCTTCACACGAAATGCCAGAATAGCCCAGGGCCTCTGATGAGCGAAGACATAACCATGAACGTCGGCCATCCAGGTGATAAGCTCTCATCACGCATGACGTCCCTGCCCACAACACGCAAGACACAAAGCCGATTGCCAACCGACATTGTTGCGTATCTATCATGCGCCCTGGCACTCTGGGCCTTATTCGCGCTCGCATCCGCGGCCAACGCGCAGATATCACTGAGCACAGCCGTGGATCTGGCCCTGCGAAGCAATCCTCGCGTGCAAGGGGCACAGGCCGATGTTGCCAAGGCGCGCGCCCAGCTTTCCGAGGCGCGCGATGCATACATCCCGGCTATTAGCGCGGGAATGAATCTCGGCGATTCCTGGGGCTACAGTACCAATCCGCCCACGCTCTTCACTGTATCGGGTGGCTCCCTGGTCTTCAGTGCATCGCAGAGTTCCTACATCCGCTCGGCCCGAGCAGGGATG
This sequence comes from uncultured Granulicella sp., assembly GCA_903932155.1. GTDB lineage: Bacteria > Acidobacteriota > Terriglobia > Terriglobales > Acidobacteriaceae > Edaphobacter. Next base: position 18,827 of record CAIZFH010000036.1, read on the forward strand.
GACGCCGCACAACTTGAGCTGGATGACATCCGAGCAGCAGTCGCCGAGGATACCGCCCTCGCCTTCGCCGCACTGGAATATGACCAGCAACGTGAGAAGGCCGTTAGTCAGCAGATTGGATATGCCAACAGCCTTGTCAGTATTGTTCAGAGCCGCGTGGACGCCGGTCGCGACCCTGCGATCGAACTCACCCAGGCAAGGCTCACCGCTGCACAGCTTCGCCTGGCAGCCCTCAATACAGAGGATGATATTACAGAAGACCGCGAGCACCTGGCGCGGCTTATTGGCCTGTCTATCGCCGCACTCAGCGTCGATAGCAGCTTTCCGGCAAACCCCGTGCCCCTGGACACTGCCGTTGACACCACAGTCCACGGGTATGCCAACGCTGCAGTCGCCTCCGCCTTTGCCAACGCCGAGGCCAAGCAGCAACAGGCCCGTGGGGACGCACGCTTCCGTTTCCTCCCGCAGGTGAACCTATTTTCCCAATTCAACTTCTATGCCACCTTCAGCGACTCGTTCGCGCAACTGCAGAAGGTCTACCAGGCGAACACCGGTCAAACCACCCTGAACTCCAGCGAGGGGGCCTTCGGCGTGCAGATCAACATCCCCATCATGGATCGGGCGCGATCCTCCAAGGCGCGCGAATCCGCAGATGACGCCGCGCACGCCTTCCACGACGCGCAGAACGCGCAGATGAGCGCTCTGGATGGCCAGAGCCGCCTGCGCCATTCCATCACCGAGCTGCAATTGCAGGCTGAGGTGGCCGAACTAAAGCAGCAGTTCGCCCAGCAGCAGCTAGACATTCTGGAACAGCAACTCAAGTCGGGCAATCTGAACGGCCCGCAGAGGAACCCCAAGGACGAAAAGAATGCGAGAATCGCCGAACGCGACAATTTCCTCGGGGTGCTGGAAGCGAGCTATCAGCTTCATCAGGCGGAGATCCACCTGATGCGCCAGACCGGCCAGTTGCTGACGTGGCTCAGGGCCACTGCATCCGCCACAGCGCCCACGCCAACCTCTCCCCACCCCTGACGCGCTCTACTTCGCCAGCAGAAATACGCCAGCACAGACAAACAGCGCAGCCATCCAGCGACGTCGATTGACGTTTTCCTTGAGAAAGAGTTTGGCCGCGAATGCGTTGCCAAGGAAGGTGAGCGAGGCGCTGGCCGGCGCAGCCAGCGAGAGTTCGACGTTCGACAGAGTGAAGAGCAACGAGAAGAAACTGGCGGCCATTGACAGTACGCCCAGCAGAAACATGGGGCTAGACGTGACGGCGCGAATAGCTCCACCGAGGCCGGACTTTGAGCGGATCAGGTCGAGGTCGCCTATACGTCGCA
>CAIZFH010000037.1 GCA_903932155.1 uncultured Granulicella sp.
GAGCGCGGCTGGGCCCCCTACCGCGAGATTGGCGACATGAATATGCCCGGCTCGTACCTGATCGAACTGGCCGCCATGCATCTGTTCGGCATGGGCGACCTTGGGTGGCGACTCTTCGATTTCGCGCTGATGGGGGCCACTGGTGCGGCTTTCTTTGTGATTACCGGCCGCGTGGGTGCCCCATCCTTCGCGGCGACCTCGCGAAGGGCGGGATTGGAAAATGGTTGGCTTGCAGGTCTCTTTGCCGCGTGTCTCTTCATGCTGGCTCACGGGCGCGATGGCCTGTCTGAGGGGGGGCAGCGCGACCTGACGATGGCGGTCTGCTTGATAGTGGCGACGGCCTTCCTCTTTGTGGCAATCCGCAGAGACGCCATATGGGCGATGGCGGCCTTCGGTCTCTTCTCCGGCGTGGCGTTGACCATCAAACCGACAGCGCTGCCGCTGACCGTGGCGCAACTAGTGCTGACCGGTTATGTTTTGTGCGGACGCGAACGGCAAGGTGAAGAGTCGAATCGGGGTTGGCTAAGGACTGCCGCGGTTGCCGTTCTTGGCTATCTGATTGCACCGTGTACAGCTCTGATTTTTCTGCTGCGGGAGGGGGCGCTTGCTGCATTCTTCGCCAATCTTCACGGACTCGTCCTCTACTACTCGGGGCTGGGACATAAGCCACTCGGGTTTCTGTTGCTGCACAGCATCTCGCCGTTGCTGCCTCTGGTTCTGCTGTGGCTGGCGGTACTGGCGCTGCGCCGGCAGCCAATGGGCTGGGAACGTGGGGCACTGGACTGGGAACGCGCTGCGCTGGGCTTTGGCGCGCTCTTCGGGCTGGTTTCCTACCTGGTGCAGGCCCGCGGATTCCCCTACTACCGTTACACGCTGCTCATCTTCCTGCTGCCGCTGATGGCATTGGACTTTACCCAGGCCTTGCGGCAGGAGCGTGCTGGCCGTGAGCAGGAACAGGCTGCTACGCTGCGCATTCAGACATCCCAATGGCTTGCGTTTGCCGCGCTTGCCTTTGGCGGGTTCTTTCTGGCACCACAGTCCGCCGTGCTCATTCACCGCTATCGCTGGTGGGAGACGGACTTTATCAGTTCGCTGCAGCAGAACCTGGACGCTCTGGGCGGGCAGCGGCTCTCCGGCCACATCCAGTGCATCGACTCCATCTCCGGCTGCGGGAGTGTTCTTTACCGCATGAGGCTGGAACCGGCAAATGGACTGCTGGTGGACTTTCCGCTCTTTGGCGCGGAGGAGGTTCCCTTTGTACGGCAGACGCGGGAGCGCTATTATGCGGCGATGAAGGCGTCTCCGCCGCAGGTACTTGTGGTGAGCAGCGCGCTGTATGTGGATGGGCCGGGAGAGTTTGGCAAGCTCGACCGCTGGCCCGCCTTCCAGAGCTTTCTGGCCGATGACTATACGCTGCAGACCGAGTGGACACCGAGCCGCACCGTGCGCTGGTGGAGCCGCGAGGAGACTCCCGCCAGCTACCGAATCTACGTCCTGCGCGATCGGCACACTACTGCTGGCCTGCATCCATAAATGACCTTTATCATGAGGAAGCCCATGAAATTCCGTCGAAGCCTATCCACCGCTGCCCTCTTCGTTCTTCTTGCTGCGCCATTCACCACGGCGCAGAATGGCGGGCCCGATCCTGCGACTGTGCAGGCACGTGCTACCGCCGATTCCACCTTCTACCTCCCATCGGAGCCGACCCCCAATCTCGGACTGCTCAAAATCCGCTTGCGCGAGTATGCCGATTGCACGGCACCCTCCGCCTGTTATGCTCGCGACCTCGACGCCCAGACCGCCCGCGCCTCAGTCCTGCTCGATGCCGCCGTAGCGCACAGCAAGCCGGGTGAGAAACCAGCCCTTGTGCTGGACATCGACGAAACCTCGCTCTCCAACATGGAACAGATGGAGCGCGAAGACTACGGCTACATTGTGCCGGACTTCAATGCATGGGTCCTATCCGGAAAAGCGCCCGCCATACCAGGCACGCTACGTCTGTTCAATCATGCGCAATCGCTTGGCGTCACCGTCTTCTTCATCACCGGACGGCCGGAGTCCCAGCGCGCCGCCACCATCGCCAACCTCAACTCTGCCGGCTATCACGGCTGGAAGTCGCTCTCCATGCAGCCCGCGACCTCAAACGCAGTAACCGCAGCGGTCACAACTACTGCCACATATAAATCCGCTGAGCGTGGCAAGATTGTCGCTGCCGGCTATCGCATTGTCATAAATGTCGGCGATCAGCTCAGCGATCTTGACGGCGAACCCCATGCCGACTACAGCATCAAGCTGCCCAATCCCTTTTACTATCTGCCGTAAGGTAATCCACACGGCAGCGGCGTATCTTAAGCGAATGCGCATGACGGTTCTAGCCTCCGGATCGAAGGGCAACTCGACGGTGATTGCCAGCGCCGAGACGCGCGTGCTGGTGGATGCTGGGCTCTCCTGCCGCGAGTTGCTGAGGCGCATGGCGATGGTCAACGAAGATCCCACCTCACTGGATGCCATCCTCATCACGCACGAGCATTCGGACCATGTGGCTGGCCTGTCGGTGCTGGCGCGCAGGCTGCGCATTCCGGTGTACTTCAGTCAGCCGACGCACCGCGCCTGGGTGCGGC
>CAIZFH010000038.1 GCA_903932155.1 uncultured Granulicella sp.
CTCCCACCATCACGAGTTCGCGGAGATGGTAAATCTCAGGGATGAAGACCGCACCAATGATAACCGCTAGGAATGCGCCGTTGCGGGTACCTTCAAACTGCCACGTTCGCGAAAGTCCGCTCTCCGGCGGCAAGCTATCGTCGATCTTGGCGTAATTCCATCGGTCAAAGAAGTAAAAGGCGGTCAGGATGAGAACGTTGCAGGTGAGCCAGGGCATAATCGCATGTGTGACGAGCCAGAAGAACGGCACACCATTGAGGAAACCGAGGAAGAGCGGCGGATCGCCAATCGGCGTGAGTGCCCCGCCGCAGTTGGAGATGATAAAGATGAAGAAGACGACGTGGAAGGGACTGAACCGATACTCGTTCATACGTATCCAGGGCCGGATCAAAAGCATCGAGGCCCCAGTCGTCCCGATGAGATTCGCCGCCAACGCACCGATGGCGAGAAATACGGTATTGTTAAAAGGAGTACCATCACCCTTGACGCGAATATGGATGCCGCCGGAAACGACGAAGAGAGATCCGATCAGGCAGATGAAGGAGAGGTAATCGTCGATCGCGCTGCGCACCGCCGGCAACCCACCCGGCAGGATAAGCAAATAATACAGAGCAGGGATGAGACCGAGCCCCACGGCCACATACTGGTAGTACTTCTCCCAAAAATGCTTCAACCATGCCGGTCCCAGAGGCACCACTGCAATGAGCAGCAACAGCATTGCAAAGGGGAAAACCAAACCGGCCGGGATCGACCCGAGAGTGGCAGTGGCAACAAAGAGAGGCACAGGCATCGAGTGCGCTGAGCACAACCCATGCCGTCCTTACCACTGAGATAAAAAAAGCACCGAGCCCGCGAGGGCTCGGTGCTTGTTAAAGAGCAGGGCGAAGCAATCAACGCCGGACGAGCTCGCGACGCAGTTGGACGATGCGGAGCGTCAGCGTGTAGCCATACCCCAGAAGCAACCCTCCGGATACCCACCATTGGATGCCTTCCGAGAACAGCATCGGACAGATTATCTGGATCAGCACAAGCGTCAGCAGCAGGTACGCCACACGCTGACCTGAGCCCGGCATGAGCCGCCAGATGCTTTTGATCTGCCCGCCAGCCTCCTTGACCTGATTTTGCAGTCGGGCTGCTGTCTGCAGCAGTCCGAAGCCGTAGCCGATGGAGGCTCCGACAAGAAGAGAGACGGTGATGCGTAGGATATCGGGAAGGTACATATGGGGAGAGGGTTGCTTTGCGATTTAGGGGCGGGGGATATGATCCGACGCCCCGGAGGATTGATATTAGCTGACGGGGGTCTCGGCCTTGTGGTCCATGACCATGCCAGCGTAGCCGGGAGCGCCCATCTCTGGGATGTCGAGACCCTGGATCTCAACTTCCTTCGAGACACGGTTGCCAACCAGCTTTTCGGCGATGAAGTAGACCAGGATGGAGAGGAGCGAGAGGGTCACGAAGCAGGTCGTAACACCGATCAGCTCAGCCCAGAACTGGCTCATACCGCCACCGTAGAAGAGTCCGGCCACATTGCCGGCCACACCGTTGAAGCCGTCACCATAAGTGCCGTCTGCAAAAAGGCCGATTGAAAGACAGCCCCAAGCGCCGTTCAAGCCATGGACCGAAATCGCCCCAACCGAATCATCGATCCGCATTTTGTCGAAGAAGAAGACACCTTCCACCACGAGGAGACCAGCGACGATACCAATGATGGCCGCACCGCCAACGCTGACGAAGGCGCAGGGGGCAGTGATGGCCACGAGACCGGCGAGGATGCCGTTGCACATCATGGCCGGATCCGGCTTCTTGGTCTTGAACCACCACATGTAGAGGGTGGTGGAAAGCGCAGCAGTCGAACCGGCGATCATGGTATTCACGGCAACCACGGCGATACGCAGATCGGTACCGGCGAGAGTCGATCCCGGATTGAAACCGAACCAGCCGAAGGCCAGAATGAAAGTGCCGAGCATAACCATCGGAATATTGTGCGGAACGATGGGA
>CAIZFH010000039.1 GCA_903932155.1 uncultured Granulicella sp.
ACTGATATCTGGACGCACAATGCTCGCGGGCCCTGGCGCTTGGTTCTGGCGTTCCCAGCCTTGCAGCAGGGCCTCGACCATCTCTCTGCCGTCAGGATCGGCGACGGCCTGCAACGGTGTGCGCCCGCCCAGAGCGGGAACTTTGGTGCGAACCCAACCCTCGACCTGCTTCTGAACCTCCGCCTCGATCTGACGGCGGACTTCGGGATCGCGCATCAGATCGTCCTCATCTATTTCTTCTTCCGCGCCGCGCTGGGCCTTCCTTTGTTTCGCCTGCTTCAGCATCTGTTCCGGCGATTCCGTTTCCGTGCCGACGTGTATCGCCTGGGAGCCGAGGCGTTGCTCAATCTCTTCCCGAATCCGCTTAGCGCGGTTGGCCGAGTTCACTTCCACCAGGAGCGTCTTTCCGAAGATCTTCAGATGGCCCAGAACGGTGCTCTCCCAGGACGGGTGCATCTTGTTTCCCTTCTTGAGCCAGGCGAATTCGATGCTCCGGAGCGAGCCGTCGGGGTTTCGCTCCGCCTCTTCGAGTAAATCTTCCTTGGTCACCCCCCAAGCCAGAGAAGCGAGAGCGTCAAAAGTCGACTGCGCCGACAGAGTATTGAAATGGATTTTGTGGGAGAGGAACGGCTCCCCGTCGGTATTTTGCAACTTCGGCGGTTTGCTCAGGGCATCGCGAATACCGAGGTAGACGGTGCGAATCTCATCGGTATACCGCGTCAGGTCGGCAGCGGAAAGCTCCCGATTCTGCTTTTTGATCTTGCGCTGCAATTGCGCGCGGAGCTTGATGATCTCAACCTTCCTGTCGGGAGGCATGGGAATCGGCGCGGATCTGCCCAATGTGGCGACTTCGGGCAAGATCCAAATCTGCGCATAGATCACGTCTCCGGGCCGCATCATCTCGCTCCCAGAGTGCTCCTCGATCTCGGTTTCTTCGCCGATCAAGATGTCTCGCAGTACTGCGCCCCGCCCAGGATGGACCCGCACAATCTCATAAAAGCTGACCGGCCGTGCGATGGCCTGCTCCAGAATCAAATGCTCCAGGGCGGAGAGGCGGCTTGCGGCTTTCTTCAGATAAGCCCAGACAACGATGCCGCCCCGCGGCTTCTCCGCGCTCCGGCGGACGGGTCTCTCCGGGTCCCACTCGAAAAGCACATACGGGCTGAAAATGCTGAGTTCGTGCGGCGTTTCGCTCAAAGGGACGGGGTCGTCATCCTGGTTGAAGTCCATCCAGGCATCGAGAACAGAGTCGCCGAAGTCGCGCTTTAGAGTCCGCTGCAAATCCACGGTGAGCCGGTCAGAGGCGTCGCGCTGCCTGCTCCACGGAGTGTCAACCGTCTCCGGGCCGGCCAAGGCGATGGACGTACTCGATAGACAGCACAGCTTGTACTTCTTGCCGCTGCCGCAGGGACAGGGATCGTTTCTGCCGGTCTTCTCGCGAGGATGAGAACGCATATTGTCAGCTTATCGCGAACAGCGCCGCGGACGCACCACGGCGTTCTGAATCCATGCCCTATCCTGCTAGCGATTGTTGGATCCAGAGCCGCGCTCCAGGACCGCATACGCCAAATAGTGCAGAAAGAAAAACGCCTGACATTTCAGAAAGCCACAGCTCGGCGAACATTCCGTGCTCAATGGGCGTTTGCCGATACTCATCTGCCTGTGTGCGCGATCACTTCAGATTTTCGGTGGCATCCTCAATTTCGCAAAGATTGAGGCTGAGAGCGGCGGAGCGAATGCTCCGCAACTCCCAGCCTCAGGGTTCCTGAGAATCGTTCCTACTGAACGGTAACAACAATTGTTGTCGAAGCCGTGATCTTGGCGTTGACCGAGTCGGTTGCGGCGACGGTGAATGAATAGTTACCAGCGGTGGTTGCGGGTGTGCTTGAGCCGCCTCCCCCCCCGCTGAATGTGGTCCCTCCCCCGCAGCCGATTACCCCGGCAGCGGCAACGAACAGCAGCAGAACCAGCATCGATGCCCAGCGGCGGCGCCTAAACGGAATGCCGAAGAGCAGCAATGCCGCCAGCGCTGCGCCTCCACTACCCAGCTTCCAAAAGTGCTGGTCGGTTGGCCGCGCAAGAGCTGTGGTTGAGGCTGCGGTCGTTTTCACCGTCAGCGTCGATGTACCGTTGCCACCGGAGGCGAGGGTGACGCTCGTCGGATTCAGCGAGCAGGTGGGAAGACTCTGCGCGTTCGCCGGAGAACTGGCCGGCGTACAGGTCAAAGTCATTGTGCCCGAATAGCCGTTGCTTCCGGTTAGAGTAACGGTTGAGGTGGTGCTGCTGCCGGGATTTACCGCTGAAGGCGTCGTTGTCGTGACCGAAACCGGCTCGACCGTAACGTTAGTCGTCGAGCTGGCAACCGCGTAGGTTGCGTCTCCCGAGTAACTGGCTGTCAGAGTATTCGCGCCGTTACCGAGCGTTCCGGCTGCAATGGTGAAGCCGGCCGTGCCGCTGGCCAATGTCTGCTGCGCGCTATAACTTCCGCTGCTCAGAGTGACCGTGCCGCTTGGCGTGGGATTGCCGGTTCCGCCGCTCACGACAACTGTCACAGTCAACGCCTGCGCGGTCGTGATGCTTGATGCGGACGGTGTCACCGTCACCGTCGGCGTCGTCTTCGCCGGAGCAGTCACGATTACCGAACCCGTTCCCGTCGCGCTGTTGTAGACCGATGAACTCGTGGAGTCCGGAGTGTAGGTTGCCGTCAGTTGATCGGTGCCGGCGGCAAATGTCCCGGCAGGGACAGGGATGGTAGCAACCCCGTTCACCAGGTTTCCGTTGAAGGAGCCTGTTCCAGCCACCAGCACCACCGAGCCGGTCGGTGTCGGGTTGCCGCTGACCGTCACCGCCACGCTCAGTTGTTGCGCCGTTGTGATGCTGGACGGGCTCGGAACCACCGTCACCGTTGGCGTGGTTGTTGACGAGGGAGTCAGTATAGAGATCGAGTTGCTGCTCGTATTCGCAACGTATACGTATCCGGTTGAAGGGTCAGCCACAGCACCAGACGGAAGTGACCCTATTCCAGACGAGATTGTCTTTACGATCGTATTTGCTGTTAGATCAAGAACAGAGACGGTGTTATCACTTAGGTTCGGTATAAATGCACAACTATTAACTCCAACAATGTCCGTCGGGTCACGACCTACTGATATCGTCGATCCAACGGCATTACTCCCTGTATCCACTTCGACGATTGTTCCGTCTTGTGTGTTCGGTAAATCACCCACAACAAGCAAGGTGCCATTAAATACAATTCCTGCCCTGGGCATAACTCCTAAGGAAATCGTGGAAGTTACCGTGTTGGACGTGAGATCTATCGCGCTAGCTGTCGAATCGTTGTAGTTCAGCGCGTAAATCCTGTTGTGGGCAGGATCGCTAGCTAGCGCGTTTATTACATGGCCGGCGTTAATGCTTGCGGAAATTTGGCCGGATGCGGGATTAACATCGTATACCTGAGAGGGGTTCCCATTGCTCCACTGGATATCGTCCCCAATGTAGAGCTGACTGCCGACGACCAGACTGGCGTAGGGTTCGGTACCTACTGGATAGTATCCGGTGACTGTGGAGTTTCCTAAATTCAGTACAGCAACCTCTCCTTGGAGCAGATTATTGATCGGAATAAATGCCTGCTGGTTGAGGATAGAGACCCAGCCGCCGTAACCACCCGAATACTGTGTGAATGGAATGGTGGTGACTTGGCTGGATACCGGGTCGACAATAAAGGCTTGCCCAACACCACTTGCAATCAACTTGCTACTACCAAGTCCCAGATGCAAAGGCTGAGTAAGTCCGGTGATCTGTCTAGTCGAAGAATACGAACTGCAGCTGACTTGAGTAGCGGCAACAGTCACCGAAGTTGTTGCCACTGCAGCATTATAGTTGCTGTCTCCCTGGTAGGTCGCCGTCAGGGTGTCGCTGCCAGTGCTTAGCGATCCGGCTGTGATGCTGAACGTCGTGCTGCCGCTGCTGAGAGTCTGCGTATTGCTGTAGCCGCCGCCGGTCAGCGTCACCGTGCCGGTCGGAGTCGGAGAGCCGCTGACGGCTACCGTCACCGTCAACGACTGTGCCGTCGTAATGCTCGATGAGGACGGCGTTACCGTTACCGTCGGCGTGGCCTTTGCCGAAGAGGTCACCGCGACCGAACCTGTTCCGGTATTTGTGTTGTAGTGGCTGTCGCCTGAATAGGTTGCGGTCAACTGGACGCTGGAGTTTGCCGGCAGTGAGCTTCCAGGGACGGTGATGGAGGCGCTGCCGTTGCTGTTGAGAGCCACCGATCCAGAATTGAAGCTGCCTCCGGTAAGAGTCACAGAGCCAGTCGGCGTCGGGTTGCCA
>CAIZFH010000040.1 GCA_903932155.1 uncultured Granulicella sp.
GTTGAGCCCGGCGTTTCAATCCACGCCCCCCGCGTGGGGGGCGACGTTGGGGCTGCGTTCAGCAGTGGGATGTTGCCGGTGTTTCAATCCACGCCCCCCGCGTGGGGGGCGACGTCCGCGCGTCACAACTCCGGGCAGCGTTGGCTGGTGTTTCAATCCACGCCCCCCGCGTGGGGGGCGACGGCGCATGAGGTAACCAACTCAATGCGCTATAGATAGCCTGCCATAATTGCGAAGCTCTGAGTCGAATATTTTCGTCAAGAGTATCCCGCCGCTATACCGCCGGTATCTGTCTGAGCAGACAGGGTTTCGGAAATCTGCGGATCTCGTGGCAAAACTGAGATCGCTTGGGGTCCGCGCGAGAGATTCGCCGCTCCATGCGGAGAGGTCAGAGGATGAGTGGGCCTTCTGGATCGTAGGCGACTTTAGTGCCAACGTGTTCAACCCGCCGCTTCCATTCCGTTCCGAGAAAGTAGAAGCGGAGGCTGTCCTGAGTGGCATTGGCTTCCGACAAAAGACTTGCCCGCAACACGACCCACTGGGCAGCGTCGACGAGACACTCGAAGACCGAGTTCTGCACTCTCTGTCCATGATCTTCGCACAATCGCGCGACACGGCGCAGCCTGCGTCGCCCGGCGTCGTCGCGGGTGCTGACATCGTAGCTGACAAGAACCATCATGATCGGGTCATCTCCAGAAGAAAGCGGGATAGGCGTCGAGACCGCCGCGAATGTAGCGCGCCAGCAACAACGCCTGCACATACGGCACAAGCCCGACCGGAATGCGCTCCTTCAGGTACGGGTGCTCGATCTCGTCCTGTTTGCGTAGTTGCCAGGCGGAGACGACCTGCTTGCGCGTGGCATCGTCCATCTGGATGCCGCCGCCATCCTGCTCCGTAAAACCCGAGCCCTGTACTTGGCGTCGATTAATGAGCGTCAGCACCAGGCGGTCAGCCAGCGCGGCGCGCAGTTCCTCCATCAGATCGAGCGCGAGACTTGGCCGCCCCGGTCGATCCGTGTGGAGGAAGCCGACCGCCGGATCCAGCCCCACGCTCTCCAAGGCGGACTCGATGTCGTGGCGGAGCAGCGCATAGACGAACGATAGCAGCGCATTCACGCGATCCCGCGGGGGCCGGCGTGAGCGGCCTGCAAAATGAAACGCCTCTCGGTCGCCGGCGATCATCTGGTCGAAGGCAGAGAAGTAAGCCTGCGCAGCCATGCCCTCATGTCCGCGCGCTTCGTCGATGGACGCCGCGCGTGCCGCCTCCAACCCTGTCCACGAGAGCCGGTTCGCCGCCACGCGTAACTCGTTCTCGCGTACTTCATCGACGATCTCGCGAGCCGCTCGCAGCAGTACCATGCGGCTGTTCGCAATCTTTGCCGCGACAATTGTCCTCACCGTTGGCAGCGCTTCCTCTGCACCGTCGGCCATCCGATATTGTTGTCTGCGCAGCAGCACATTGCCCGAGACGGGGCCGGTTACGCGTGCCAGAAACCTTCCCTGCTCGGTCAGAAACGAGATGCCCACGCCGCGTTCGCAGCACAGTCCAAGCACCGGCGGGCTGCACGACACCTGCCCCCAGCAGACCAATCCTTCGAGCGTATGCACCGGCACGCGCAGCTTCAGTTCCTGCCCCACCTTTATCGCGACCGTCTCCCCGTCGCGGTGCAGATAAGCACCTTGGGTCATCACATGCAGCGTGTTGAGCAGCTTTCGCATGGCACCCTCACTAAACCTCGCGTTGCAACGAATGCACCTGCTGCGCCACCCAGCGCGCCGCTCCATCCTCCTGCGCGGTGGCCTGTGGCAGACAGATATCGACCAGTGAGCAGCTCTGACAGTAAGGTCCAGGCACGGCAGCAGGAGTCTCCCGATTGCGAAAGAGGCGCTGCATCGTGGCGGCGAAATCTTCGGTGCGCGCGCGAAGCTGAGGCGAGAAGATGACCTCCAGCCGTCGGCGTGGATTGCCGTAAAAGATGGCACCACACTCGATGGTCATATGCAACATCTCCTCCAGGCACAGCGCCTGCGCGCAGAGCTGCACGGTATCGCAATCGTTGGGCTTGCTCTTGCCGCGCTTGTACTCCACCGGATACGGCTCTGGTCGAAACTCTACGATGTCGGCGCGCCCGGTCAGGTGCAGCCTATCCGACCGCAGCCACATGCCGCGCACCGTGCGTACGCTTGCCCTACGGCTCTCTCCGGGCAGATCGGCGTGCTCGTGCAGCAGCCGTCCTTCAGCGGTCCTGACGTTCTCCACCCACGTCTGCTCCAGATGAATCAACGCCCACTGTCGAGGACAAAACGCCAAGTGCTGCAACCCGCTGATCGGCAGCGCATCGTCATCGAGTTCGGAGGCGGGATCGACCACACGGGGACTCCCATCTGCCTACAGAATCAGAAGCCGGGAATCTCCTCGGGAGTCAATCCTTCGAGATGGTTCAGAGAGTAGCTACCATCTGAATTTACCTTGAGCGATCCATGCACTTTAGCCGAGGAGTATTGCCCGCACTTGCCGGGATGGTGCTTCCACCAGATCACCTTCAACACCGCCATGCTGCCCTCGGGCCGCGCGGAGGATGCGTCGTTCTCAAAGAGCTTGGGCAGCAAAGCCTTGATCGCCGCCGCATCTTCATCGCTGAAGCCAGTGCGTTCGGCCAGTTGCGGATTCATGCTGCCGTAGAAGACATACACAGCCTCATCGACGCGATGCTTCATGCCCATCGTGTCGGAACCGCGTTTGCTGCCGTCGCCTTCTCCGCTGACGCTCTTGGTGATTTGTATACTGGTTACGTCCACAGGCTTCAGGCTGAAAGCCGACTGTACCGTCACCGGACCACGAATTGGAATAGACACACCTGAAGTGGCGTTATCTTCGTTTGTTCCTCCCTCGGCATCTGCTCCGCTATTTTTCTTCTTCTCTTCTGCCTTCCAAGCAAATAGTTGACCAAATGCGCGGACATCAAACCACTTGGTACAAGCTGCGGCAACTGTCTCCTTCATTTGAGCCAATTCGATGGGGGCGTCTTCGGAGGCATCTTCGGTACCCGTCGCCTTCTTTCCTTTTTTCTTCTTTTTAGCTGCAAGCGCGAATGCCTGTTTCCCTAAACCATACTCAGCGGATTCAGCACGCTCGCGAAGACTTCTTGCACCGTCATCCCTGCGATCATCCGATTGCACAAAAATCTTGTACTTTGCTTCCATCAAACGGTCGCGCAATTTGCGCTTTAGACAAACATCGGAGATTTCCCCAAGTCCGTTATAGTCGGTGCGAGGGCGGTTGCCATTCAGTGGATCACCATTCGGATTGGCATGTGTGCACCGCAATATAACGGCAAAGTCAATTTTTCTTGTCAGTGAGTTCATTCGTTCTCTCCTTCTACTTCTATATTCTGTGGAGTTGACAGGGGAGGAGAGCTCTTCGTAGTAAGGCGCTGACGCTGGCAGTAATAACCCAGCAAAAACTCCCCATCAAGTCGTCCCTGCTTAATGAAATCTTCCGTTTGAAAAAGATCGGCGATCTGACCTATAAGTCTTTGCCTACTCATGAGAAATCCGACTGTTGACTCCTTGCTTCGCAGGCGTGTTTCGTATGGCTTCAGGCTTTTTGAAATGAGCAGCCAGGTCTCGAATGGATGATCTGAAAAGCGCTGCATATACCTGCCCGCAGAAGTTTCCCGCGTTTCGTGTGCATCGTCGAGAGAAAAACGCTCGATGTTCTCTGCAACAGCTAGCAGTCGGCCGTAGAGATAGCTGCGGGTCTTTCTTCCTTCATCAAGAGACATACTGTACCTCTCCTTTGGTCGGCTCTGCTTTAGTACAGAGCATGTCACGCCTAGACAGAACTCGAACTCTTCTTCGTAGCCACTTTTTGTACGTTTTAGACCAGATCGTCTTGTCGTTCGCTCAACGCAGTTCCGCACAAGATCGCGAGGAAACAGCTGGCCGTCAACTATGCAGGGCAACAAACGCTCGACAGTTGCTAATAGTAGCTTGCTAGGCTTCTTTCCCTTGACCTGTCGACCGTAGGCTGTTCTGGCAATATCCGCAGGCGCGGGAGTTCCGTAAAACTTCCTGTCCCAAGCTAAATTTTGTTGCCACGCGCCTCCCTCGTGCCAAGACTTGATCCGATCAAGAAACTCAGATTGCTCAAGTTCTCGATAAAAGGTGATAGCTAATCGCCCCTTTGTCGCCGAGTCCAGCGCCATCACCACGATGTCTTCGCGTTTTACCAGCTTCGCCTCATAGCCTCGAATCAAGCTGTTCATCTGCTTCGCAAACAACTGCCCAGCATCACCCTTGTATCGCACTGGAACTGCGTGAGTCGGGGCATTGTTCTCGGATACGGACGAGCCATTCGCCCCGGCCTCGTTGTTAATTGGATGGAGTTCATCCGAGCCCGCGATGACCTTCGGCACTGGATTACCGCTCACCGCCCAGGCAACGATGGCCTGATCTCCGTTTTTATATCCCTGCCGTGCAAGCAGCCAACGCAGCGCACTATGCGCCTTCTGCGTGGTCGAACTCCCAATTCCATAAACGTGTTCGGCCAGCTCGAAACGCCCACGGAAGGTGTATCCGCAGCTGTCGTTGGAAGAGATCAGCTTTGCGCCATCCGCTCCATGCCTGAGCCGCTTGGGATGATTTGTCGCAGGAGCGAGCGTCTCTCCCGTCACCATGCACAACGTGACTTCCTTTGCATGCTTCGCCACAAATCGCTGCCAGTTGCGTTGCACATTCGGGTTCTTCCAAAGCCGCGCGTCTCCTCGCGGGTCGCTCAGTTCAACTACCCAACGAACCACAGCGGCGCGCTGATTGCGCTCACCAGCAGTCGCGGTCAGAACCTTGAAGAGCGCCGGAGGAGCGCCAGAGGTCTGCCATTGCGTCAGTAGATTCCCCGCAGCATCGGCATGCAGAACATGGCTCTGTAGAAGGTCTGCAATGATGGTCTCCCCCTCAACATAGCGCAGAACCGCTTCCACATGAGGATCAGGATCGGACGTCACCCAGCGGCGAAGCTGTTCGAGATACAAGGTGTGCGGAGGAACCGTCGCCTCCTTTTCTTTCTTTTCCTTCTTGCCCGGCTTGACGGAGACTTCGGTCTCTACCAACTCTTCCAGGACGGGTGAGCCATTGCGTCCGGGAGCGATGTATTCCAGCTTGTCTGCCAGAGCGTGAGCTACAGGTGCCGACGTACGCCCAGCCGACTCTTCGGTCGCCGGGATAAAGGTCGTCTCCTTGGAGACGACGGACGCTGCCCGAAACTTTCCTGTCCCGCTCAGCGTGATCTCGATATGGACCTGCTGTTCTGCATGGTCAACAGGCATCAGCGGATCGTTGTCGAACTGCGGTTGCCCGGCGCAGCGGTCGTAGGTCTCGTAAAGCTTCTGAATCCAGCTCACGCCACGTCTCCCTTGCTGGCTGCATACTCCTGCCACTCTGCTTCCACAGATCGGACGCTCTGATCCGCGCCAAAGGGCTTGATGCCCATCGAACGGATGTCACTCTTCAGAACTTGGGTAAGGTCGTCTGGCCTAGGAAATATCAGGATTCCATCGACCAGCTTTGGTCTCCACAGATTCCTTACAAGACGATCTGTTCCGGTCTCGTCCGGGTAGTCGAAGCTGTGAAACATCAGGCCGTACTGCAACTCGCCCGCGCCATCGTAATCCCCTTTGCCGAAACCGAAGTCGCACGGCTCGACGTACCCCTGGCATTCACGCGTTCCGAGGAAGATGTCCTGTCGACCGCCGCGCTCCAGGCTGCGCTTGGCAATCTCGAAGTGCTTTCCGTCGTTTCGATCACGTTCCAACTCAGGCCGATGAAGATTCCACTCAAAGTGAGCGCTGACCTGATATTCGATTCGAGGCTCGCCCGTCTCTGGATGCGGAGCGCCAGTCAGATAGGTGTAGATCGCCAAAGTATTGCCTCCGCCGAAGTCGAGCGGCTTGACGCCTTTGGTCTGGGTGCGAATGCGCTGTATCACTCGAACGCGGTCGATGTGCCAGATGATGGTCGGCTTCCAATAAATACTCTTTGCAATTCCCTTCAGTGCCTCATAGGTTGGCAGATGGTACGAACACTTCTCTCCGCCTACACGGGTCAGCGGATCGGTGAACATCGCATACCGGCCCCAGACGCGAAACTCTATCGTATTCTTCGGTGTGCTATGCAATCATGCTCTCCATTCTTCCAGTGCCATCGAGCAACAGACCAAACTCTTCCGAATAGAATCCATCACGCAGGCAGAACACGCCGGTCCCCGCCTGCGCCTCGTACATGGCGCCACTGCGGTTCAGAGCTTCCATCTCATGCGGAAACACATTCACGGCGAACTGCTGTGCTTTTCTTAGTTGATGGAACTCTACCGCAAGATCGTGAGCTGCGCACAACTCCGTAATTAAATTCTTTCCATCTTCGTGAAAAGGAACGATTACCCCCTGGGTCTGGCCGTCGATTGCGCGAAACTCCCTCGCTGCACTGGCAAACGACTGCATAAAGCCGCGTCGCTTGACGCCAGCCTGTTCCGAGTCGGCGACTGCCATGCCATTCTCGCCCAGCATCTGTAGCAGGGTGTCGTCCCGCTGAGCTTTTACGGGATAATCCATCTGATCTTTCCGAGCAAAGAAGTGATGTTTGAAGAACCGCTCCATCTCCCGCGGGTCGGACAACGGGAATGGCTTGTCTCCATTCGCATCCCGCCAGTCGTTCAAAACCCGTAACGCATTCTTCTGCGCACAAGCGATCTCCTCCAACTGCATCGGCAGCTGCCCGGCCATCTTCACGATATGCACCCGCCCCGTCTCTCGCTCGCCATTGCGATTGCATCGACCCGCTGCCTGCGCGATAGAATCCAGTCCGGCCAAGTCGCGCACCACGGTGGCGAAGTCGATGTCGACCCCAGCTTCGATCAGCTGTGTACTGACACAGAGGACTCGCTTGCCAACTTTGAGAGCCGCCTTCATTCGAGCTAGCGCCTCCAGTCGGTGCGCCGGACACATGCGCGTACTCAGATGAACGAGGCGGCCGTCTTCCATCGGCTCGGCGAGCGTCTTCAGGCGATCCTTGCAAGCCAGGTAAATCGTCAGCGCATCGCGCTTGGTGTTCACTATGACGAGGCAGCTTCCATGCTGCAACATCTCGTCCACTGCGAGGTTACTCACCTCATTCGCGCTCCAGCCGCCGAGCTTGTGCGACCTGTCGAAGGTCTCATATCGCTGGAGATCGCGAAAGAGCTGTGCGCAATCCGGCATCAGCTCTGTGCTCAGCCTGATCGCTCCCTTGTTCTTGTCCACTTGATCGAGCAGAGGCTGCGTCGCCGTACATAGCACAATGCTCGCGCCGCACTGCTCGACCAGAAAGTTCACGGCATTGTTGAACAGATGAATCATCCGCACCGGCAAGGTCTGCACCTCGTCGAAGACGATCACCGCGTTTGCCAGCGCATGAAGCCTGCGAACGGAGCGCGTCCCACCGCCGAAGAGGGCTTCAAATGCCTGCACCGCCGTCGTAAAAACCACCGGAGCATCCCAGTTCTCGGCCAGCACCGAGCCGCGCCAGCTCTCCTTCTCGGGCGTCAGGTTCGAGTGATGCTCCAGAACGATGGAGGCGTAGTCGCACCCCGCTGGCTCCAACACCTCGCGCACCACCTGTGCGTTCTGATCGGCGATGGAGATGTATGGGCTGACATAGATCACGCGATCCATATTCCAGCGCTTCGCATGATGCAGAGCAAAGCGCAGGCTCGCTAGCGTCTTACCCCCGCCGGTCGGAACCGTGAGAGTAAATATGCCACCGGGCCGCTCCGACGCGGCTAGGCAATGATCGGCGATCTCGCGTCGGCGCTGATCCACCCACCTCTCGCTCGAAAACGACGCCAGCTTCGCCTCCAGCCGTTCGATAAGCTTGCTCCACGCAACGTATTCGCCATGCTGCCGCAGGAGCGCTCCTCTGGGCTTATCGAAGTCCGCCGTGTTGGTGCGGTCGGCATCGATCAGACAGCTAAAAAGTATTCGTAACAGCAGCCCTTGTTTGAAGGGTTGGATGACCTCATCGGGATCCTTCTGCCGGATGCGCTCCATGGCTGTGGCGATCTCTGCCGCAATCTCCGGCCCATCGAGCAGAGTCTGCAACGCACTCCTAATCGATGGATCGGCCACTCTCAACGCCTCGCTGCGATGACTCAAGTCGTCGACCTTCTTGAGCCTGCGCGTCAGCCCATCCTCCCCATCCGGGAGAAAGCAGTCAATGAGTCCCGAATGATGCGAGGCCACGCACAACGCAAGCGCCTCAGCCGCCAAGCCCCTGTGGGAAAGACTGCGCGAGATCGTCTGGGCCCCGGCGGTCGAGTGATCGACACTGCCCTTCAGCCCAAAATCCGGCTCCATCTCCATCGCTGCATTGCCCGCAGCCTTCTGGAGATACTGCTGAAACGCCTCTGAGTACTTGCCGAGGTCATGGGCAAGACCGATCAGCTTGCCAGCGTGCGATAGACCAATCTTCCCAGCCAGACGCGAGCTGATTGCCGCCACTTCTTGCAGATGTCCTCTGAGTTCCTGCCAGCCATCTGCACCCGAGTCTCGCTTGGTATGAGCGTAAAAAGGCATACGATTCATCTAAACACCAGAGTGGCGTGTGCTGTCCGAATAATCTACACAATCTTCGGGGAATCGAGTACAAGAGCAGTTTCTAGCCGTCAGGAGTGTAAACCCTGATACACGAGCTCGCCTCGCTCAACCCGGCGACCCGGTTGAGAATCTGGACCCAACCGCGGAGAGATGCTTGTGCCGGTACTGATGTCTTTGGCTCGAAGACAGGGTCAGTCAGACTCAAATCATGATTACTTCCCGTACTTCGCACGTACCGTTCGCCGAGTTGCCTTCCGAGGCTCGTGCGCTGCTCTCCATCTTTGCCCAGGCCGCTGCGGCGCGCTATGTGGCGCAACCACTTAAGCAGTCGGAACTGACCCCGTTACTTGAAACCATCTGGAACCGGAATCGGCTTTGCCTCAGCGATTTCGCCGACCCTTACCGTATGACCGCCTTGCTCGAGACGGAGCTCTCAACCATGTGCTTTGCTGGGGGTGTCCAATGACCGAGACAACCGCACCGGAAGTTTCCCTTTCCTCTGTCGACGGGCACCTCCTCGCACTCTTTGAGGTCGCGCAGCGTTGGATCTATGAGCAGGATCTGGTCCTGGTGGAGATTGAATCCATCCTGGGCCAGGCCGGCAAGCTTCTTGACCTGTATCAGGCTCGCCTCACGGCAGAGAAGCTTCCTCCATCCCTCAGGACTCCGTATGAACTGATGGCCTGGATGCGTCCAGTGAGGGCGGTAGACGACGTGACCGGACTGGAGCAATATGCCCATTGGTTCGCCCGCTGGCTGGTCGTGTGCCTGCCGGGAAACAAATATCTGCAGGACGCGGTATGTTGTGCGATCTTGATCCGGGCTCAATCGCGGGCCCAAAGGTTTGTATACTGATGGCAACATGTCTGAGACTCGTGACAAGCGCCGACGGACCGACCTGGACCTGTTCATTCTTGCCCTGATCGACGGCGGGGTCTCCACCCCTTACGAGTTGCAGAAGACAGCCGGCCTATCCCAAGGCGCTACGATCCCCGCGCTGCAGCGATTGCTGAAAGCGCGGCTCGTGCGCCGGGGGAAGCCCGGCGCCAGGAGACGAACCGGCTACAAAGTCACTGCGGCAGGCAACAGGCTTTTACGAGATGGCTGGCTGCCCTTGATCGGGGCCGATCCCAGCGGCGACCTGGATTCCGATCTACGCGTGGCGCTGCTGGCAATTTGGGGAAGTGGTGATCGTCGGCTGGCTACCGACTTCCTTCGCCAGTCCGCAGGCAAGAAGATGGAGTCGATTGCTGCCGCCGAGTTGACTGACAGCCCGGGGGCGGTTGCTCCATTGGCCCGTTGGTATACCGACCTCCGATCCGAAGCCGCCGAGGCGCTGCTCACAGCCGAATCCGAGGCCATCCGCGCCATGGCCGATTCCCTGCCCCGAAGCCTTACCGGTAAGCCCAGGCAAAGCGCTCGCTCTCCGAAGCCTCGGAAGGCCTCGTGAGGCTGTTCCAAAAGGCCATTTAGGGGTTCTGGGTGCTCTAGGCTGCTGCCCATCACCTGGAGATCATGGATCTCTCCTGAGGCTCGATATCGCCCTGTCGAGAGAACTGCACCTACTCAGGGAAAATCCCGCCGCAACTGAGGGAATCACCCGATGTGATCCTCTCCCCCACATAGGCAATATGGAAATCGACAGGGAAGTGATAGATTGGGGCCGGTTGCAGAACAAAGGCGCGACTAGTCGAACTGGGTGCTCAGACGACTCTTAAGAAGAAGTATCGGCGCGCCGCTGTCAAATCTATAGGGCAATCGGCGCACTCAGGGGCTGAGGCAGCATCGCCAATACGCTCAGTAAGGTTAACCAATGTACGAAACTGAGGTGCTTACACTCCAGGAAGCAGCAGCAATCCTGAAGTGCCATCCAAAGACGCTACGACTAATGGCACTGGACGGGAAGATTCCGTCGCGGCGAGTAGGTCGGCTGCACCGGTTCAGCCTAACCAAGCTGAAGAAGTGGCTCGATGGAGACGACGCCTAGTTGAACGGAGAGGCGACGGATTACTTCCGTCGCTTCTTCTTTTGCGGTCCCCCAAGCAGCGCCTTCACAACCTTCGTATTCGCAAGTCTCTTGTCCTCGCTCATCGCCCTTCCGTATTTAAATGATTGGCCTATGGTGCTGTGCCGCATCAAGTCCTTCGTGACGCCGGGAGTGGTCCCAACCGCATCGAGCCAGGAACGATACGAGTGCCTAAGGGAATGAAATCCAAGTCCTTTAACACCGATCGACTCGCCGGCGGGGCGTATCCATTTCTGCTGCAGGCTTGGAGAGTAGTAGGGCATGCCTGTGGCCGGATTGGCGAATACCCACTCAAATTCAGCGTCGGACTCCGACCGCCATTTTTCGAGCAGCGTTTCGAGCCTGGGGTCGAGTGGCAGATCGGCGTTCGAAGATTGAGTCTTCGTATCTTCGATAGCCCCTCGATACGCACTCGTGCGAATTGAAACCGTGTGGCGCTCCAAATCGAGATTGCTCCACCTCAGGCCAAGGGTTTCGCTCACGCGAAGTCCTAAACAGGCGGATACGACGGCCACCATATTCACATGCGCCGGCAATTGTGGGACGACCGCTCGGAACTGCTCGTACGTGATAACGACCGGTTCCTTCGTTCTCTTGGTGACGCCTTTGATCTTCACCAACTCCACCGGATTTCTATGCTCGATGGGGAAATACTCCCATAGAGTCGCAAGTTCGAATAGGCGACGCATCAGCGAGCGAACATGTCCCTTGGAGATAGGCTGAAGCTTCATCGATTGAAACCACGAATGAATCAGTGCCGGCCTGATGTCCGACAGAACCATGCTCTCCCAGCGAGGGCGAAGATGATTTTTGATGATGGACGTATAGGAGTCGCGTGTCGACTTGCGCGGCGGCAATTCTTCCGCAATGTAGCGATCAAGCAAAGCGCCGAAGGTTACTGCGACGGACGGACTGTATTTAGTCCCGTCGTTCAGACCCGGAACCCTTGCACCGACCGCTCGGCGAACATCGGCTTCAGTCGCACACAGTTTGCCGCTGAAGGTCTGCATCTTGAGCTTCCGCTTGCCGTCTGAGGTGACGTAATAGCGGTACTCCCAAGCAAATCCTTTCGCTCTTGGAACCTTGCGAATGCTGCCTTGCTGATAGCGATTTCGGGTGATCTTCACTGTGTCCTCGGAGGCTCTTCCAAGGACAGGATATTCTTATAATGGTGTTTATGGTGTTAAATCAGACGTCGAAAATGTGGATAACTCTTTTATTTTGTTGGAGCACCGAGCGGGAATTGAACCCGCGAATACTGGTTTTGCAGACCAGCGCGTTAGCCACTTCGCCATCGGTGCTTCGTTGCCGCCGCGCACGCTGAAATTGCAAGGAACGCGGCGGGGAAATTGTTGAGAACCACTACTTTGGTTGCGCGGTGGTGCGCAGATAGGGCTTCACCGTCTTGTAGCCGGGGAAGATTTTGTCGGCGTCTTCATTGCTGACGGCGCCAGTGATGATGACGTCACCGCCCTGCTTCCAATTGGCCGGGGTTGCGACCTTGTGCTTCGCCGTAAGCTGGATGGAATCGAGCACGCGGATGATCTCGTCGAAGTTGCGCCCCGTGGTCATGGGATAGGCCATCGTCAGCTTGATTCGCTTGTCCGGGCCGATGACGAAGACGGTGCGCACAGGCGCGTTGTTGGCCGGGGTGCGGCCTTCGGATGTGTTGCCATCGTCGGCGGCGAGCATGTCGTAGAGCTTGGCGACTTTCAGCTCGGGGTCACCGATGAGCGGGAAGTTGACCTTCGCTCCGCCGACGTCTTCGATGTCCGAGGCCCACTTCTCATGGTTGCCGACAGGGTCCACGCTAAGGCCGATCACCTTGGCCCCGCGCTGGGCAAACTGAGCTTCGAGCTTGGCGACAGCACCCAGTTCCGTGGTGCAGACCGGAGTAAAGTCCTTGGGGTGCGAGAAGAGCACCGCCCAGTTGTCGCCAATCCACTCATGGAAGTGGATGGTTCCCTGGGTAGTTTCGGCTGTGAAATCTGGAGCTACATCGTTGATGCGCAGTGACATATATTTTTCCTCGTTAGTAATATGTTGCCCTGGATTGGATGCTCTGTGGGCCGAAATGGATGAAATTGCAGCGCAGACTGAAAAACCCACCCGGCTCGTTGGCTCTGGGGTGGGTTCCGCGCTGTTTGAATCGAAAGGTTGCCGGTTACGATTCGCTTATACGCACGCCCACGCCTTGCGACAGCAACAGCAGCAGGGCATGGAGTTCGATGTGCGCATTCTTAATCCTGGCGAATCTTTGGTCCGCAGCCAGTAAAACTGGCTTGGAGCAGTTTGCCCCATTGCGGTCTAATGGAACGATACGATTCGAGGTAGATCATGTCAAATACCGACCCTGCAACTTACGTTTCAACTTCATTCGGCGAAGAGCAGTCCTACGACTATGCTGTGATGGATGTATTCGCCGAGAAGCCGTTGGAAGGCAATGCACTGGCCATCGTCCCCGACGCGCGCGGATTGAGTACGGGGGAGATGCAGGCGATTGCACGCGAGACCAACCTGAGCGAGACCACCTTCATACTGCCCCGCGCGCCCGAGGTAGAGCGCGAGCGTGGCGTACAGGTGCGCATCTTTACAGTGAGCGAAGAGCTGGAGTTTGCCGGCCATCCAACGCTTGGCACCGCGAGCTGGCTTTATGGCAATCACCCGACTCTGCGCGGAGCAGGCGAGATTGTTTTGGACCTACGGATTGGCCCAATTCCCGTGAGCTTCTCCACGCAGCAAGGCGGGCCAGGGGTGTTCGGCACCATGCGCCAGAACGATCCCACATTTGGCGAGATTCACGACCGCGCGGCGGTTGCGCAGGCGCTGGGCCTGTCGATCGGCGACCTTGATCCTTCCCTGCCCATTCAAACGGTGTCCACAGGAATGGCATTCTGCATTGTTCCACTGCGATCACTTGCGGTGGCCGCTCGACTTGCCATTCCGCAGCCGGCGGCACAGGCGTATCTTGCGCACAGCGATGCGAAGTTTTTCTACTGCACGACGCGAGCCGATGGCGGATCGGGCGCTGACTGGCACGCGCGCATGCAGTTCTACACCGGCGAGGACCCGGCCACGGGCTCGGCCTCTGGCTGCGCCATCGCCTATCTGGTACGCCATGAGCTGGCCGCGGGCAATCAGCCGATCGTCTTTGAACAAGGCATCGAGATGCATCGCCCCAGCCGTATTTACGTCCAGGCAACACGCGATGGCGACCGCATTTGCGATGTGCGCGTAGGCGGGCGCACCATTCCCATTGCATCCGGACGCCTTTTCCTGCCGCGATGCACTTGATTTCAACAGACGCACGATGCGAATCGCCAACAGGGACGCACTCTTTTAAAATTCGGTGAATACGCAAGGGGGAAAACCTGTCCGTATTCGTCTTCTATTCGCAGTTGCCAAGATGGATAACCCTCCGTACTGTGAGGATGCGCTTGGGAACGCAGTGGTCCCCCGGCAATTGCAAACCGATCTTCAAATCAGATACAGAAACGTAACAGCATCTCAACCAGATTTAGTTGAGGGAAACCGGCGGCCTCGCGGTCGCGGCTCTCCAACACAAATCACCTGGCTTTTCGGGCCCTGATTAACCGGCTTCAGGTCTTCCGAGACGGCAACTGATGTCACCCCGGTTTATTAGGACAACGGCAGCCAAGACCTTGTGTTCAAGGAGACTCGCGTGGCAACCCGCCGCCCTGTCGGTTTTCTCTCGCACCCGCGGTCAGTCGCCCGGACATAAGCCCGATCGACGGCCAGGAAGCTGACTCCAGACGGAGCAGACAGGAGAGCCTTGCCCTCGCGGGCATGGCACCAAGGATTCATACTCCTCTCTACCGTGCTGAAACAGCCTCCAACCCGCCGAGCCGCGTACACGGGCACGGACCGCGGGCCACATTAACCGAACCCGCCGGCGCGTTTTTCCAACCAGAAGACGCGCAAGACGGTCAATTCGCCAGACTGTACTGTACGACCGGTTCTGAAGCCGGTTCTCGGTGCCAGCAGGCAGAAGCGAGTATTCATGCGCCCCAAAAAGACCATTGTCTGCGTCGACGACAACGAACACATCCTATCCGTCCGCACATTTCTGCTGGAGACCCGGGGCTATCGCGTGATCGCACTTACCAACCCTCACGAGGCGCTGGATATGATCGCGCACTCCCTACCCGGCTCGCTGGACCTGCTGCTTACCGATCTGATCATGCCGCAGATGGATGGCAACGAACTGGTACGCCGCGCCAAGAACACGCACCCGCAACTTCCCGCACTGATCTTGTCCGGCACGGTGACGGCCTATGACCGCGCGGGGCAGGCCGACGTCTTCCTGCCTAAGGGGGCATGCACGCCAGCCGAGCTGCTGGAACGGGTGCGCATACTGGTGGCGCGCAAACGCGGCCCCAAAAAGTACTCGCTCCCGGCAGCCCCGATGGCCAGCAGCCACAGCATTGCCGCTGCATCCTAATACGGACATTTGGCCGGATTCCATTGCTGCATAGGATGCTACAGATTCCTTGACAGCATACTGACTGGTTGGTATCGTACCATTCAGTATGGTTCGAGACAAGGGAGAGTGATGGCCCAACAATTACATGTATCCCCCAGTAGGCGCGGCTCCCGTGCGCAGTTGCAGGTTCCAGTGCAGAAGCCGTCCAAGGCCCGTCTGCTGGATGCGGCGCTGCATCTGATTCGCAGCAAGGGATATGCCTCCACCGCAGTGGACGATATCTGCCATGAAGCAGGAGTGACCAAGGGCAGCTTCTTTCACCACTTCAAGAGCAAGGACGATCTGGCGCTGACCGCTGTGGCCTATTGGAGGGCCATGACGGAGGGCCTCTTCGCCGGCGCACCGTATCACGATGCGGCCGATCCGCTGGACAGGATACTGGGCTATCTGGACTTCCGCGCCTCGATCCTGACCGGCGAACTGGCCGATTACACCTGTCTGCTGGGCACGCTGGTGCAGGAGACTTACGCGACCCACCCGGAGATCCGTGCCGTCTGCGAGTTGGCCTTGTCGGCGCACATTGCTGAACTGACCCGCGACGTTGAGGCCGCTCGGCTACTCTACGCGCCGGGTGCATCATGGAGCGCGGAGAGCGTGGGCAACTTTATGCAGGCCGTGCTGCAAGGATCGTTCATCTTTGCCAAGGCAGAACAGAGTCCAGCGGTGATACGCCAGAACCTGGAGCTTCTGCGGCGAAGCCTGCGCGGGCTGTTTCAGCCGGAGTTGCACGCAGGTA
Source organism: uncultured Granulicella sp. (assembly GCA_903932155.1). GTDB lineage: Bacteria > Acidobacteriota > Terriglobia > Terriglobales > Acidobacteriaceae > Edaphobacter. Next base: position 15,893 of record CAIZFH010000040.1, read on the forward strand.
CAAAGAAGAAAGACCACCAGACAACCGCTGCTACCAAGCCAGTGGAAGAGCCGGTGGAGGAGTTGGAGGAAGAGTACGACAGCCAGCGAAGCCACTTCGTCGACTGAGAACATAATCTCAATTCGCGCATTCTGCATAGGCTGCGCTGGGATGCGCTCAGTGTGAGAGAGGTCATTCAACAATTATCAGGAGGAAACCAATGAGCGATCTGCAGGGCCATTCCCGCATCACGCCATTTCTCTGGTTCGACCAGAATGCCGAAGAGGCGGTTGACTTCTACCTCACCGTCTTTAAAAACTCGCGCCGCCTCAGCGAAATGCGCAACACGGGCGATGCTCCTGGGCCGAAGGGAAGCGTGCTGGTTGTTTCGTTCGAACTCGATGGCCAGAAGTTCACCGCATTGAATGGCGGTCCCATGTTCAAGTTCAACGAATCGATCTCGTTTGTGGTACGCTGCGACTCGCAGGGTGATGTGGACTACTACTGGTCGAAGCTGACGGCCGACGGGGGCATTGAAAGCCAATGCGGCTGGCTTAAGGACAGATTCGGCCTCTCATGGCAGATCGTGCCCGCGCGACTTCCACAACTGCTGAAGACGCCGAAGGCGATGCAGGCCATGATGAAGATGAAGAAGCTGGACATCGCCGAACTGGAGCGCGCCGGGCAGTCGTAGCCGCCGGTTACTGCGCGAGTGCACTGTGCGCAGCTTCCAACACCATCTCGACCTCTACCGGGTCGTGTGCCGCGCTGACGAATGCGGCCTCAAACTGGCTTGGCGGCAGCCAGACTCCGGCCTCCAGCATTCGCCGGTGGAAGCGCGCAAAGGCGGCTGTGTCGGATGCACTGGCCGAGGCAAAGTCCGTCACCGGTCCGGCGGTAAAGAACCATGTGAACATCGATCCGACGCGGTTGGTGGTCAACGGAACACCGGCCTGCTGTGCCAGATTTGCGACTCCCTCCGCAATCTCCTTGGTTACGCGTTCGAGCTGGGGATAGAGTTCGGCCTCGTGTTCGATGAGGGTTGCGATGGTGGCGATTCCGGCGGCCATGGCTAGCGGGTTGCCGCTCAGTGTACCGGCCTGATAGACGGGGCCGAGTGGGGCGAGATGGTCCATCACGTCGGCGCGACCGCCGAAGGCTCCGCAGGGCAATCCGCCGCCGAGTATCTTGCCCAGCGTGGTGAGGTCGGGGATGATGCCGTAAAGTTGCTGCGCACCGCCCAGCGAGAGCCGGAAGCCGGTCATCACCTCGTCCAGAATGAGCAGCGCACCGTGTTCGGTCGCGATCCGCCGCAGCCCTTCAAGATAGCCCGGCGCGGGCGGAATGGTCCCTGCATTGCCGACGACCGGCTCGACCAGGATGCAGGCGATCTGCTGCGGATGCGCAGCGAAAGCAGCCTCCACCGCAGCGAGATTGTTGTAGGGCAGAGCGAGTGTGTGCTGGGCGGTCTCCGGTGGCACGCCAGCCGAGCCGGGAATGCCGAAGGTGGCCACTCCTGAGCCTGCCTTGACCAGCAGCGCGTCTGCGTGGCCGTGATAGCAACCCTCGAATTTGATGATGAAGTTACGCCCGGTGAAACCGCGCGCCAGACGGATGGCCGACATGCAGGCCTCGGTGCCGGAGCTGACGAAGCGCATCTTCTGGACTGAGGGAAAGCAGCGGCGGACTAGTTCCGCGAGGTTGGCCTCGCCGGCGTGGGAGGCGCCAAAGCTGGCGCTATGGCTGGCGGCCTGGCAGATGGCTTCGACCGCCGGCGGAAAGGAGTGACCCAGCAGCATCGGGCCCCATGAGCCGAAGAGGTCTACGTAGCGGTTGCCGTCGGCATCGAAGAGATAGGCCCCTTCGGCGTGCTCCACAAACGGCGGATGGCCTCCCACGGCGCGAAAAGCACGCACCGGCGAGTTGACGCCGCCGGGGAAAAACTCCTCCGCGCGGCGCTGCAGGTCGAGCGATTGCAGATGCGGGATGAACTTATTGGATTCAGATTGCATCGAATCAGTATAGGAGGGCAGTGTGCCCAACAGCCAATCCAGCCGAGTGGAAGAGACAGCGCAGCCTGGGAATGGCTGCTGCGTCCTGTTGTATGACGGCGAATGCGGCCTGTGCCAGAGCTCCGTGCGATGGATGCTGCGCCACGATCCTGAGGGGCGGCTGCTGTATGCGCCCCTGCAACAGCCGCTGGCCTCCGAGGTCTTCGCGGGACACGCACTGGATGCGCGGCAGACCAACTCCGCTGTGCTGGTGTTGCACTTCGGCCAGCCTACAGAGTGCGTGGCTGTCCGCTCGGACGCCATTCTGGGATGCCTCCGCGTGCTGGGCGGCGGATGGGCATGGCTGGCTGCCATCGCCCGGCTGGTTCCTCGCGCGCTGCGCAATGGCGTATACAACTGGCTGGCGCGCAACCGGCACAGGCTCTTTGCGCAGGACGAACTCTGTACCCTCCGCACCGCCGACGAACGCGCCCGCTTCCTCGACATCTGACCGGAGTTTACGTTGCGGAGGAAATGGTCTGCGCATTTATCCTCATGCGCGGCTGATAGACTGGAGCTTCGCCACCGGGCCTGTCGATGTACGGTCCCGTAGAGATTAGCGGCTTCCTTTGTTTGCATGAGATGTAGCAGCGTTGGTTTCGCGCGAAGAGTCCAAGAGAATCCGAGTGCCTGAAGAGCTTTCCAATTCGCCCGCACCAGCCCACACCGACACGCCAATCGCAGGTCCGCCAGCCCCCGCCAGAGTCCAAAAAGCACATGCAGAGGCAGTTCCTGCCGCGCCCAAAGCGGCGAAGGCACACGCGACCTACTCCGATGCCGGGGTGGACATCACGGCGGGCGATCGCTCCAAACAGCGCATCAAAATGCTGGCGCGCAAGACATTCAACAAGCATGTGCTGTCGGAGATTGGCGGATTTGGCGGGCTATTTGCGCTGGATCTGGAGAAATTTCCGCAGCCCGTTCTGGTCTCCAGCACCGACGGCGTAGGCACAAAACTGAAGGTCGCGTTTGAGCTGGGCATCCACCACACCATCGGCGCGGACCTTGTGAACCACTGCGTCAACGACATTGCGGTGCAGGGCGCCACGCCTCTCTTCTTCCTCGACTACCTGGCCACCGGCCACATGCGCGAGAAAGACAGTGCCACGGTGGAGACGGTCGTACGCGGCCTATCGGAAGCCTGCCGCGCCAACGGATGCGCACTGATCGGTGGCGAGACGGCGCAGATGCCGGGCTTTTACGCCGACGGCGAGTACGACCTGGCAGGCACCATCGTGGGCTGCGTCAACCGGCCTGACGTGATTACAGGCGAGACGATTGAGGCGGGCGACGTGCTGATCGGGCTGCCCTCGAATGGGCTGCACACCAACGGCTACTCGCTGGCGCGCAAGCTGCTGTTCGAGGTGGCGGGATACGGCCCGGACCACTACGTCAATGAGCTAAAGGACAAGACCGGCGCGTCGTTGATGCGTACCCACCGTAGCTACCTGGCCATCCTCAGGAAGCTGATCGCCGCAGGCATTGTGCATGGCATGGCGCACATCACCGGCGGCGGCATCACAGAGAACCTGCCGCGCATTCTTCCGCGTGGAACGGCGGCAGTGGTCGATGTGGCAAGCTGGCCCGTGCCACCGCTCTTCGAGCATCTGCAGCACCTGGGCAACGTGGAGCAGGACGAGATGATGCGCACCTTCAACATGGGAATCGGCATGATTGTGGTGGTCCGCGCCGAGGACGTAAAGAAGGCCAAGGCCGTGCTCAACCGCGCCAACGAGCGCTTCCACATCATCGGGCGGATTACGCGCGGCGACCGGCGAGTGAGCTACAACTAAATTCCGTACGGCATCACCCGCGCCTCATACCGCGGTCCATGGCCTGGTTGGCGAGGCGGTCGGCGTCCTTGTTCTTGTGGCGGAGGGCATGGGTGATCTCGAAGCCCTCCATCTGCGCGATCTTCTTCTTCGCTTGGTCAAACAGCGGGCGCAGAATGGGGCTCTTGACCTGGTACTTCCCCTGAATCTGCTTCACCATCAACTCCGAGTCGGAGACTACGCGCAGGCGGCGGTGGCCGTTCTGCAGTACGTAGTCCAGCGAGGCCAGAAGGCCAGAGTACTCCGCAAAGTTGTTGGTCTGGATTCCGAGGAATTCAGAAAGCTCGGCCAGCACCGCACCGTCCGCGTCCTGGATCAAAACGCCGAAGCCCGCCGGACCAGGGTTGCCGCGCGCTCCGCCGTCGCAGTGGGCGAAGATCCATTTGCCCTTAGTTGGATTTGGGGCGGATTTAGTGGCTGGGGCAGGAAACAGGCTTGGCTGGGTCGAACCTGGGGGCATGGGTAGAGTTTACCCGGTTTGTCGTCTGAAGTTCGCATGCGGCGGGGTAGAACAGCAAAGAGGTAAAACACACAACGACAAGAACCACTACGGAGATTCTGGCTACGCCAGAATGACGACTTTGGCAACGCTCACCTTTTGGTGGCGCAGCGGTCTATTGAAGCAGAGATATTTGCTGACTCCGGAGTCAGAGACGATGAATGCAGATGCTTTAGGTTTGGAGCCCGAGGGAGAGCTTTCTACCGCGCTTTCCGCAATGGTTGGCAACGGCCGCGCACGAGGCGCGAGTGCGTTCACCCCTGCGCTGCGCCTCTCCGCGCTGCTGGATGCTGCAACCCGTGTGGGCGCAAGTCGCTGTGGGGCGATAGAATCGTCCCCAGCGATGGCCAAGCCCGCGGCTCAATACGGAACCAGCACCGACCGGAATGGCGGCAAGCTGACGCAGGCGCAACTGGACGCGCGCGCCCTGCAGCGCACCGAGGACGACGACCTTATCCGTGAAGCGCAACGCGGCGACCGAAGCGCCTTCGACTCGCTGGTGCGCCGCTATGACCAGCCCGTGCTGCGCCTTGCGCTGCACATGCTGAGCAACGAACAGGATGCGCAGGATGTGCATCAGGAGGCTTTCCTGAAGGCATATCGCCACATTGGCAATTTTCGCTTCGAGTGCTCGTTCTACACCTGGCTGTATCGGATTGTGACGAATCTGTGCCTGGACCACCTGCGCCGCCGCAAGAGCCGCCGCGAGGACCCGGCGACGGTGCTGGACGCGCGCGGCGAAGAGTTGGACCTGCTGTCAAACATCTCCGACACACGCGCCATGGCGAATCCGGCGCGTGAGCTCGACCGCAAGCGCATGGGCGAGAGCATCCACCAGGCGCTGGATAAGCTGACGCCGCGCGAACGGGCGGTCTTCGAGCTGAAGCACTACCAGGGATTGAAGCTGCGCACCATCGGCGAGATGCTGAGCACCACCGAGGAGACGGCAAAGAATACGTTGTTCCGCGCCACGCGCAAGCTGCGCGCCGAGCTGGCGGAGTTGAGAAGTTAGTTGTGAGTGCTGAGTTGTGAGTTGTGAGTTGTGAGTTGTGAGTGAAGGACACACCAGACGGGCGATGGCATAGACCCGAAGAAGGCATTTTGAAGAGGCAGTTCCTTGAGGCCGGTTGAGGTAGAACAATGAAGTGCGAAAAAGCGCAGCAAAATATCGTTCTTGTGACGTACGGCGAGCTGCCGGATGAGCAGATGGCCTCGCTGGAGGAGCACTTGGCCGGCTGCGGGGCATGCAGCGGCGAGTTGAAGGCGCAGCTTGCGATGCATGAGGCGCTGGCGTGCAATCCCCTGGTTGATCCATCGCCAAACTTGCTGGCGAGCGCACGCATGCAACTGGATGAGGCGTTGGATATGATTCCGCCGCATGGCTTGCTGACCCGTCTGCGCAGCAATCTCTTCGGCTGGCTGGGACACATGCAGGGCGCTCCGGCACTGATGACGCTGCTGCTGGGCGTGGGGTTTCTGGCGGGCAACTTCACCTACCGCTATCAGGTGGCGCACCAGCCCAGGCTGCCCTCGGCAGTGGTACTGAGCAACACAACCAACGGGACGATTGCCAATGTCAGCGGAATTGTTCCGACACCTAACTCGCAGATTGTGCAGGTGACGTACAACCGCGTGGTTCCAGAGACGGTGCAGGGATCGTTGGACGATCCGCAGATTCGCCAGCTTCTGATGATCGCAACCAAGGCCCCGGCGACCAACGGGGTGCGGATGGACTCGGTGGCACTGCTGGCCAACGAGTGCCGAGCGGGACACCAATGCGTCGGCGATCCGGACGGCGGAGGAATTCGCAGCGCGCTGCTGGTGAGCCTGCGCTACGACAAGAGCGCCGCCGTGCGAATGAACGCATTGGAGGGTTTGCAGTCGTACGTTGCCCAGGACCAGCGGGTACGCGACGCAGTGCTGGAAGCGCTGATGCACGACTCCAGCCCGGATGTGCGGACACGCGCCATCAGCCTGCTGCAGCCGGTGCAGTCGGATTCAAGCGTGCGTAAGGTAATGCGCACGGTTTCCACAACGGATGTGAATCCATATATTCGCACCGTCAGCACGAACGCACTGGCGGGCACGGCGGGAATTCAATAGGTACAAGGGACCAGGTGCTAGGTACTAGGTTCGAGGCGATGAGGGGATGAAGAAGGCATTGCAATACGGACTGGTTCTGCTGGCGGCTTCGGCTGCGGCAACCCAGTGCGCGCGTGCCAGCGGCCCCGATGCCGTCCGGATTACGTTCTACTTTCTGAGCGGAGCGCCTGCCGCGCGTGCAGGACAGGGCTACCTGGGCGTGGATGTGCGCGACGTGACCGAGGACCAAGTGCCTGCGCTGAAGCTGAAGGAGGCGCGCGGTGCGGAGATCATCCTGGTGGATCACGATGCTCCGGCCGGCAAGGTGGGTCTGCGCGAACACGACGTCATCCTGCGCGTGAATGGCCAAGCCATCGAGGGAGGAGACCAGCTGCGCCGGATGCTGCGCGAATCTTCTCCGGGCTTGCAGCTCACGCTCATCGTCAGTCGCGACGGACAGCAGATGAGCGTGAACACGCAGACCGCCAATCGCGAAGAGGTCGAGCGGCAGGCATGGGAACAGCATCTCACCGTCCCGGAGCCGCTGCCCTCGGATAACATGGGAGGCGACTTATTTCCCGCCCTATCTACTACTGTCCCAGCCGTGCGCGGCGGTAACAGCTTCCTGGGCCCCACGCTGATGAATCCCTCCTACACAGGCGCAATGCTGGAGACGTTAAGCTCACAGCTTGCCGACTTCTTCGGAGTGCCCAGCGGCACGGGCCTGCTGGTGCGCAGCATCGAGGCCAACTCTCCCGCAGCACTCGCGGGAATGCTAGCGGGCGACGTGGTGGTGCGGGCCAACGAGAAGACCGTTGCCAGCTCCGCCGACTGGAACAAGGCCATCAAGGACAGTCACGGCAAACCGCTGACCGTTGTGATACTGCGCGACAAGAAGGAGCAGACCCTCAGCCTGACCCCCGACAGCAAGAAGCGCTCCAGCCTGCAGCGACCCAGCGATGACTCTCAGAGTGTGGCACTCGCTCCCATCGCATACTTCTGGCTGCCGCTGCCATAGACAACGGGGCACCGTGAAGCAGCCCTCCGTCCCGGATACACTGTCTTTGAGGGACTGAAACATGAGGGGACCCGCACTCGCGCTGACATGCATCCTTTGGTCTATTGCGGCAATCTCTGCCCTGGCGCAGACGCCGACCATCGACGCGGCAACGCCTGATTCGCCTCCCGCGCAAGCGTCGACCCTCACGGCCCGCTCCACCCTGGTTCTGGTTCCAGCTTTGGTGCGCAACAAGGCTGGACAACTGGTCTACACCCTAAAGGCCAATGACTTTGTGCTGACCGATGACGGCGTCCCGCAGAAACTGACGCTGGAACAGGACACCGGCGGCGAACCGCTGGCGTTGGTGGTCGATCTGGAAGGCGGAGGCACCGGCGCGCACGAACTGGAGAAGTACGGTACGCTGGCTCCCATGCTCAGCTCTGTGGTGGGCAATGTCCCCCACAAGGTCGCGGTGGTCGGCTTCGACAGCTCGCCCGTCCTGGTGCAGGACTTCACACCCGACCTGGACGCCGCCGCGCACGCCATTCACGCTCTCATCGACGACGACAATGGAGACGATGGGGCGGCCATCCTGGACTCGCTCGGCTTCTCCGTCGACCTGCTGCGCAAGCAACCCGCGGGGTATCGCAGAGCCATTTTGCTGGTGAGCGAGAGCAACGACCACGGCAGCAAGCTGCGGCTGGACGAAGCGCTGCGCGCGATCAGCGACACCAACACCGTGATCTACAGCATCTCCTTCTCAACGGCCAGGGACGAGTTGAAGACCGGATCCGCCAAGGCGCTCAGCGACTCGACGCCCGGCCCGGCGCATGGCTGCATGAGCCGCGATCCCAACGATCCGAACGTCAACCTGAAGGAGAATCCCGCCGAGCAGGCGTTTGGATGCCTGGAACTGCTGGCACCTCCGCTGGCACTCGCCAAGGTAGCTATCATCGCCCTCTTCGAAGGGCTACAGAAAAACATTCCAGAGACCGTTGCCCATCTGACCGGAGGCGAGCAATTCAAGCTGGGTAATCAGAAGAGCCTGGAGCGCAGCCTGATGACTATCTCCAATCACATCCCCAACCGCTATGTCCTCAGCTTCCAGGCCCAGTCGCCGCACGCGGGATTTCATGCAATCGAGCTGCGCGTGCCGGGCTATGCGGGACTCCAGGTATCCGCGCGTAATGGCTACTGGGCGGACATCGCAACTCCACCTACCAACTAGCGCTCTACGGGACGAAGGATGCCATCTACAAATGCTCCCAGGCAAATTGCAATCCAGTACGCGAGGATGTCCCACAGAGAGAAGTGGCGACCGAGCACAAGAATGCCGGGCAGAGTAAGGCGGAAGGCGTCCAGCCAGGGCGCATGGTAGAGCTTGAAGAATTCAACGGTGGCGGCTATAGCGCCTGAGATCAGCGCGACCGGCAGTAGACTCCAGCGGGCTAACACGGCCGAGACAATCCAGTAAATCATCAAGGCCCACAGCATCGATCCGCCGTATTTGACAACGAACGGCGGCAACCCCAGCGGTACCATCCGCACAAGTAGACCAACAACCAGCGTAACCAGTAGAAGCGCGAAGGTACGCATGAGCGGGCGTGGCGTCATCGTCTCCCAAGAGTAGTGAAAGGCGAGGACGGGTTCAACTGGCAGGTGAGTTCAAATCTCTGCGTGCGAGTTCCATTGCTTACGCAGCATGCAGTTATGCCTTGCGCTCGACCATGGCAGTGCGCATGGCGTTGGTGTCGTTCCAGGCCAGGCGTAGGCCGCTGGAGACCGGTGCAGCGCCCAGCAGGCGAACAAAGGCCAGCACCGCGTTCAAGTAGACCGGAGCATGACCAGCACGCCAAAGTTCGGAGAGCACCCGCATATTGCCGTCGGCGTCGGGATGGTAGACCCGCTCGTCCCAACGCTGCGACCCCTCAGGAAAGTCGGGGTAGTTGCGTATGGCTGCCAGCGTCGAGTTGAGAATCCGCTGCTTCCAGGGCTCGGCATACTGTGGCATGAAGAGTACATGGCTCTGCCGCTCGCTGCGCACCTCGTGGACAAACTCAGTGAAGCTGGCTGCGCGCGTCAGGTTCAGATTGGCGTTGGGTTCGATGCCGTGACGGTCGCCTCCGCTGATCAGCAACTGGTTCCACTGCGCGGCGAGTTCGGCGACCTCGCGGTTTTCGTCCCAGTGACGCAGGCCATTCAGTTCGACGGCATGGCAGTACTGTCCATGGACAGCCAGAAAATCATTCACCAGAACGCGGTGCTTCTCCTCGCCGATGCGGTACAGGTCCCACAGCGGATGGTTGAAGACGATGAGAACGCCGGGCAGTTCATCCAGCTCCGCCAGCATCTCTGTCAGCAGCTTTGCCGGTCGTTCCGCCACAGGGATCGCCGTGAACGCCACCATCCGCCGCATCCACTCCGCACCGCTGGCGCTGGGCAGATTGTGGATGCCTAGGTGGAAGGTAGTCGCGGCGTACGGCACCGTCCATTCCAGGGATACGGGAATCTGCCGCGCAGAAGCCAGGGAACGCAGCAGCATGGGCGCCTGAATATCGTCATGGTCAGTGAGCGAGACCATTGCCGAAAGCTGTAGCTTCTCTTCAATCTGCGTGCGCTCCAGGTCGAAGGCAAGCCGCGCGGTCAGCGGAGGAGTCCAGTAGCTGCGCGCATAGTCCGGCCGGATGCCCGTTTTTCTCATACAGCGTCGCTCGGCCCAGCGCATCAGCGGTTGCAGCACGCCCCAGTCCGTGGAGAGCTCGGCGATAAAGTCCAGCGTCTCTTTGGACTGGTTGGTGTGGCTGTGCAACGACACCCCAGCGTTAAATCCATCGGTGGCCTTCGGCTCTCGCCATAGATAGGAAACGCTCTGGCTCATGGTCGTGCCTCCTGCTCTGGAACAACTGCTTGCACCTCCAGTCTTCCGAAGTCATGTGACGGGAGTATGACTGCACCAAGAATTGTGCGAGAAGTTGAACCAAAGTGGGCACGGGCCGCGACTTACGCCAGCAGCCCGTTCGGCAGAACTATCCTTAACGCCATTGCAGCCAATCCACTGCTACCGGCCGCCCTCAGCGTGCGTGCGGACTCGTTCGTGCATGGCAGCCCAGCCTTTGTTCATCCCGGCTTTTTGATCTTCGGGGATGAAGCCGAGGGCCGTGTGCCGGAAGGTAATCAGAGTTCCGCCCTTCTCTTCGCTGAGCCGATACTGCACGTTGGAAACCATGGGAAACGAGGCGAACAACGGGCCGGCAAACTCCAGCAGCGTGGGTCGATTGATAGCCTGCACGTTGGCCCAGAAATGCCCGTTGCCATTGCCCAGGTCGCGGTACCAACGTCCACCCGGCCATGCTTCAATCTTCATGCTGAGCGATTTGCCATCACAGTTCTGGTTGCCGGGGCCCAGTTGCTCCAGCAGCGCGGCAAAGGTTACGTCCAGAGGCGCCTGGACATGGATCTCCTGGTTAATGGTTAGAGTGAGGTCTTCGAGGGACTGTTCGGTGGCAATCATGTGTTCTTCTCCTTGAGATTTTGGTTTGGGAAATTCAAATCTGCGGGGCCTTGGCGGACTGTCGCTTCCGCCAGTTCTTTCACGCGATTCAACTGATGCAGCCAGTACCGCTCAAACATTCCGGCCCACTCGTGCAGCGGACGTATTGCTTCGGAATTCGTGCGATATAGCTTTTGCCGGCCCTGGCAGCGCATCCGAACCAGTCCCACGTCGCGTAGTACGCGCAGGTGCTTGGATACAGAAGGCTGCTCCAGGCCAAGTGCCGCCACAATCGCTCCGACGGGCCGCTCTGCTCCGGCAAGATAGATCAAAATCTCTCGCCGGCGTGGTTCAGCGACTGCGTTGAAGGCATCCGAAGTGGTGCTTGCTCTGGCCATGTCGAAACATTACATTCCCATATAGGAATATGTCAAGTATATTTTTCCTTTCTGCCAAAAAATGCTCAGGGTCGGATCGAAATTTATTGAAGTTGTTTCCGGCGAATGACTTAGTCCTGCTTCAACAATCCATCCACCAGGGCCGTCCACTCAGCGTCCAGCGCGGGTCGGCGAAAATCGACACCCGAGCGCCGGTACCAGTACTCCGCGTTCCATTGCTCGCCTTCCTTGCGATGCAGGTACGCGTGCACTGCCATCGCGTCCGGGGACTCGAGCTCGTTCACCAGATCGTGCGCCTGTGTCCAATCGCCTTTGGCGTCCCACCACAGTGCCTCCGTCGCAGCCGATAGACCAGCCGGCGGCGTGGCATCTGCAAACGATCTCTTGAATTGAGCGGCATCCATAACGTCTCGCCAAATTTCGGGTGCCGCATACTTCGCGATTTATTGCGAAGGGTGGGATCGAACTCCTAACGCGTCTTCGCAATGTCCGGCCCAAGGAGTTCCTGCGCATTGGGCGCGGGAGTCTCCGGCACGCCAACGCCCGGCAGCGCGTGTTCGCGCTCGAAGGCAGCCTCATGTTCCAGGTCGACGGTCAGTCCTGCCTTCAGGATCTCGAATGCCTGCTGCGGAGTGTCCGCGAACTGGAAGAGGTCGAGGTCCTTCCTCGCAATGGCACCCTTCTCCGCGAAGACATCCAGATTGATCACGCTCTTCCAGTAGCTCGATCCGTATACGACGACGGTGATCTGTTTGGCCAGCTTCTGGGTCTGCGCCAGGGTAAGCAACTCGAACATCTCGTCCATGGTGCCGAATCCGCCGGGAAAGACCACCAGCGCCTTGGCCAGGTAGGCGAACCAGAACTTGCGCATGAAGAAGTAGTGGAACTCGAAGTTCAGGTCGGGCGTGATGTAGGGGTTGGGCAGCTGCTCAAAGGGCAGCTTGATGTTGAGGCCGATGCTCCTTGCGCCCACCTCGTAGGCCCCGCGATTGGCCGCCTCCATGATTCCCGGGCCGCCACCCGATGTAATCACATAGCGCCGCCTGCGGCCGGGCAGCGTCATGGCCCAGCGCGAAACCAGACCAGCCAGGGTGCGCGCGTCCTCATAGTAGCGCGACATCTCGACGGCGGCCTCGGCCAGGCGCTGCCTCTGCTCGGAGGCTTCGCCACGCTTCATCTCGTCGGGACTGGCGGGCTGCTCGTCGGCGGGAGCGGGCGTTGCGGAGCCGGTATTCTCCAGCAGCTCCAACTCGTGGCTGGCCACGTCCAGCGCACGGAAGCGCGCCGATCCGAAGAAGACCACAGTGTCCTGAATGCGTTCGCGCCGGAAGCGCGTCATCGGCTCGTAGTACTCGGCCATGATGCGCAACATGCGGGCGTCGGGTGAGTTCAGAAAATCGTGGTTCTCATACGCCAGCGGCGCGGCGGCAAGCGGTTCAGGATCTTTTCGGGCCATCGTGTCTTCGTCTTTCTTTACCGTTGGGAATCATCCCATAAATTTATCAGCGATGATCACGGTAGTGGATTGCCTCCGAGACGCCAATCCAAATATCCAGCAACCCGATGCCGGAGATCAGCCCGCGCACCGCCCCCATGCGCAGTACCGCGGCCAATTGCGGGCGCGACTGGATGAAGAGATTATGGTCCCATATCTTGGTCCACCAGGGAAGAATCGTCACCAACACGCCCAGGTAGACGCAGAACAGCACCAGCACAAACAGCGAGATCCGCTGCAGCCAGATGGGGGCAACCGCGCCTTTCTCAGGTTGCGGCGCGGCCTGTGGTGGCGCGGATTCCGCATCCGGAGAAGGAGGTGTCGCACTGGGTGGCGCAACCATACTATCGGAAGAAACTTGTGCGTCGAATGCCATCGGACTCTCCAGTTGACCTTAGCAGAGCCGGTTGCTGGATTCTAGAGCGCTGTGCATCGTGCAGCCCGTACACCTTCGCGCGCCTGAGATGAGAAAATAGAAACTGATGCTTCAACTCTCCGCTGCCGGCAAACGATTCGGCCCAAAACTCCTCTTTGAAGACGCCAACTGGCTGATCACGCCGGACGAGCGCACCGGTCTGGTTGGCGGCAACGGCACCGGCAAATCCACGCTGCTCAAAATCCTGGCCGGGCTGGAGACGCTGGACTACGGCGAGTTGACGCGCGTCAAGGGCATGACCATCGGCTACCTTCCGCAGGACGGCCTCGCCATCAGCGGCAAGACGGTCTTCGCAGAGTGCCTCTCCGTCTTTGATCATCTACATGCGCTTGAGCGTGAGGCGGAAGAGATCACCCACACGCTCTCCACTGCCGACCCCGGCTCTCGCGAGTACCGCGCCGCCGCCGACCGCTACTCCGACATTGCGGACCATCTGCATGTGCACGACATCTA
>CAIZFH010000041.1 GCA_903932155.1 uncultured Granulicella sp.
GCGGAGGAGGCCGAACGGCTCTCCCATAAGCACATCGGCACGGAACATCTTTTGCTCGGACTACTGCGCGAGGAGAAGTGTTTTGCTGCTGAGATTCTCACCGAGCGCGGCCTGCGTCTGCCTGCTATCCGCGAAGAGCTACAGCGAACCACGCAGGAAAAGGCACCGGTGCAGCAAGGTGGCAAGACCCAGCGCAGTGAGCAGAGTCTACTCGCCGAGTTCTCCCGCGACCTCACTCAGAACGCACTGGACCAGCAGCTCGATCCGCTGGTGGGCCGCGACGCCGAGGTCGAACGCGTCATCCAGATTCTGTGCCGCCGCACCAAGAATAATCCCGTTCTCATCGGTGAGCCCGGCGTCGGCAAGACTGCTATCGTCGAAGGACTTGCGCAGAAGATCGCCGACGGCGAAGTCCCCTCCTTCCTTGCAGACAAGCGCGTTCTCGCCCTCGACCTCAGCCTCATCGTTGCCGGAACAAAGTATCGCGGGCAGTTTGAAGAGCGTCTTAAGACCATCATGAAAGAGCTGATGGAGAACCAGAACTGCATCGTCTTCATCGACGAGTTACATACCCTGGTCGGCGCAGGCTCGGCAGAAGGTTCGCTGGATGCCGCCAATATCCTCAAACCTGCGCTCAGCCGCGGTGAGATCCAGTGCATCGGAGCAACCACCCCCGCCGAGTATCGCAAGTCCATCGAGAAGGACCGCTCGCTCGAACGCCGCTTTCAGGCCGTCAAAGTTCCGCCTCCCAGCGAGGAGGATGCCATCAAGATCATCAACGGCATCAAGGACAAGTACGAAAAATTTCATGCTGTCTCGTATACCGAGGAAGCAATCAATTTTTCCGTCACCCACTCCAGCCGCTATATTCCCGACCGCTTCCTGCCCGACAAGGCCATCGACCTCATCGACGAGGCGGGCGCGCGCGTCAAGCTGCGCCAGACCTCCCTGCCCGAGGAGCTTACTGAGGTGCAGAAGCGCATCAAATTCATCGTGCATCGCATGGAGAACGCCATCGCCAACCACGAGTTCGAGAAAGCGCGCTTCTACTCTGACGAGGAACGCAAGGAGCGCGAGAACCTGCGCAGCCTGCGCGACAAGTACCACCTCGACGACTCCTCCGCCGGTATTGTCACTCGCGAGGACATCGAGGATGTTGTCAGCCGCTGGACCGGCGTACCCATCACCTCCATCAAGGAAGAAGAAACGCAGAAGCTCCTGCGCGTCGAAGAGGAACTGCACAAGCGCGTCATCTCGCAGGACAAGGCGATATCCGCGCTGGCTCGTGCCATCCGCCGTTCGCGCGCCGGACTCAAGAACCCCGCGCGCCCCATCGGCAGCTTTCTCTTCCTCGGCCCCACCGGCGTCGGCAAAACCGAGATGGCGCGCACCCTCGCGCAGTTCCTCTTCGGCTCCGACAAGTCCCTCATCCGCTTCGATATGTCGGAGTTCATGGAGAAGCACTCTGTCAGCAAGCTCATCGGCTCACCTCCGGGATACGTCGGCTACGAGGAGGGAGGCCAGCTCACCGAGCGGGTCAAGCGTTCGCCCTACTCCGTCGTTCTGCTCGACGAAATAGAGAAGGCCCACCCCGATGTCTTTAACCTGCTTCTTCAAGTCTTTGAGGACGGCCAGCTCACCGACGGTCTCGGCAACACCGTGGACTTCAAGAACACCATCGTCATCATGACCTCCAACATCGGCGCCAAGCACCTACAGAAGCGCGAGGGACTCGGCTTTCAGAGCAGCAACGAGAACATGGTCCTGGACAAGATGGAGGAGCTGGTCAAAGGCGAGGTAAAGCGCACCTTCAATCCGGAGTTCCTCAACCGCCTGGACGAGGTCATCATATTCACCTCGCTCACCAACGCCGACCTCATGCTCATCATGGAGTTGCTGGTGCAGCAGATGAACGCAAACCTGGTCCACAAATCCATCACACTCAGCGTCACCGACGAAGCCAAGCAGTGGATTCTGGAGAAGACCACGTCCGAGCGGACCTACGGCGCGCGTCCATTGCGAAGAGCATTGCAACGCTTCGTCGAAGACCCGCTCTCCGAGGCGCTCATCGCCGGAGGCATCGTGCAGCGGCCAGCCTTCCTCGAGGTCTACATGGAGAACAACCAGCTCTTCTACCGCACCATTTCCGCCGACGGCTCAGACGACGGAGAAGAAAAGCCCGCCGGCCTCGCCCTCACGACCGCCTGACCTCAGTTGTCAGTACCTGGATGCCCCATTCATCGCGCGCTTTGTGATCGGTGGGGCATTCGTGCGTCGCGCAAATCCTACTTCCAGACTTAGCAGCCAATCTGCTATTGTGTCTGCGACCATGCGCGCACAATCTCTAACTCTATCGCTCGCCCTCCTGCTGACGCCGATCCTCGCGCAGTCCCCCGCGCCCCAAACCGCTCCAACCCAGGCTGCCGTCCCGTCGGACCACCAGCACATGATGGACCTCCTCGGCATCACAGCGCTGCGTCCCGGAGTCGCCCAAAATGGTCAGGGCGTCCACCCCGTCAACTGGGACGAGTCGAAGGCCAATCCCTGGCCCAACCTCCCCGACCCACTGGTCTTCAATAACGGCAAGCCCGTCAAATCCGCGAAAGATTGGACTACCAAGCGCCGTCCTGAGCTGGTTGAGATCTTCGACAACTACATCGTGGGCCGCGTTCCCGCCAACGTCCCCGCCGTCCACTGGGAGGTCGTCTCCTCAACGCCCGGCTCCGAAGATGGAATCGCCACCATCACCAAGCGCCTCATCGGCCACGTCGACAATTCCGCCTATCCCGCGCTCACCGTCAATATCGAAGTCGACCTCATCCTGCCCGCCGCCGCAACCAAGCCAGTTCCCGTCGTCGTCGAGATCACCTTCGGCCGTCCCATCGGTTCACCTCCACCGCCGCCGCGCCCCGCACGCCCCGCCCCGCCCGCCGCCGCAGCCTCGCCATCCGGTACACCCGCACCTACGCGCTCTTTGTTAAGCGGCAGCAGCGCCGCACCGGATGGCCCCTCGCCACAGCAGCAGACCCTCGCCAAGGGGTGGGGATTCGCTCTGCTCTACCCCACCACCTACCAGGCCGACGGCAGCGGCGGACTCTCCTCCGGAATCATCGGCCTCGTCAACCACGGCCGGCTTCGTAAGCTGGACGACTGGGGAGCACTGCGCGCATGGGCCTGGGGAGCATCGCGCCTCGTCGATTACTTCCAGGCCGACCCCGCCATCGACGCGCATCACCTCGCCGTCGAGGGCCACTCCCGCTTCGGCAAAGCCGCCCTGGTCACCATGGCCTACGAACCGCGCTTCACCGTCGCCTACATCAACTCATCCGGCGCAGGTGGCGCCTCGCTCGCACGCCGCCGCTTCGGCGAGCAGTACGAAAACATCGCCGGTGGCGAGGCCTACTGGATGGATGGCAACTATATTAAGTACGCCGAAGCCGAACCCAATCCGCTCACCCCCGCAGACATGCCCGTCGACATGCACGAGCTCATCGCCCTCTGCGCCCCGCGCCCAGTCTTCATCGGCGGTGGCACCCTCGAGGGCGGTGACGGCTGGGCCGACGTCCGCGGCACCTACATGGCCGAGTTCGCCGCCGGGCCCGTCTACAAGCTCCTCGGCAAAAAGCCACTCTCCGACGACTCCGGCCCCATCAAGGAATTCCCCGCAGTCGGCACCGCAGTCGTCGCCGGCGACCTCGCCTTCCGCCAGCACCCCTACGGCCACAACGCACAGCCCAACTTCGCCACCTTCCTCACCTTCGCTAGCCGCTACATGACGCCCACTAGGTAGATCACTACTTAACCCCAATCTCCAGAACCTCAATCGAGTAGCCAGGCACCGTCCTCGTAAACGTCATCGCCACGCCCGTCACCGTGCTCTCCACCGGCACAACCCGCTTCGGATCGTTGATCGTATTGGTGGCCGCGGTAGAGCCCGCGCTCAGCCGCACCAGCTTCGCCGTAGGCTTCACTGTCTTCGCGCCGTCCAGCGTGATCTTCAACTCCTGTGCCGCTGAGGATGCATTTACCAGCTTCAGATAGACAATCCCCTTCGCCGCGTCCTTCGTCACCGAATAGAACATCCGGTCGCCCGCGCCCTGTAACTCCGCCGCCACAATCTCCGTCCCAATATGCCCCGCAAACATCGCCTGCGCGTAGTAGCTCGGGCTGCCGTAGCTTCGC
The DNA here is from genome assembly GCA_903932155.1 of uncultured Granulicella sp. Lineage (GTDB taxonomy): Bacteria > Acidobacteriota > Terriglobia > Terriglobales > Acidobacteriaceae > Edaphobacter. Next base: position 4,183 of record CAIZFH010000041.1, read on the forward strand.
AGCGCGTCGTACCCAATCAGATTGGACTGCCACTGCATCCCGTTCGGGTTCACATTCACCAGCAGCGGCGCATAGCTCGCAATCTGGATCAGGTCGCTATTGCGCTCCATCCCGGTCATCCACGCCGCATCGCCCAGAGCCGCGCCGAAGTTCGTCGTAGGCATTCCCTCCCGCGTCGCCCACTCACCGACAAAGATCTTCGGCCCATTTCGCGGCGCGTTATCGTAGTGGTGAACGTCCGCAAAAAACTCATCCGCCCGCTTGTAGTAGTGGTCGTCGATCACATCCGGCGTTACACTCTTCACCACATTTCCCCTCGCATTGGACGACGAAATCAGTTGCAGCGCCGGATACTTCGCCTTGATCGCCTTGTAGAACTGCGTGTAGCGTCCGTCGTAACTCTGCGATTTGTCGAAGAAGTCCTCATTCCCGATCTCCACATACGTCAGCGGAAACGCCTTCGGATGTCCATCCCTGGCCCTCTCCGCGCCCCACTTGGTTGTAGCGTCTCCAGTCACATACTCAATCTCGTCCAGCGCGTCCTGCACATACGGCTCCAGGTCCGGCCCCGGCGCTGCATGGTCTCCACCCAGCGAGTAGCCCGCATACACCGCCAGTACAGGCTGTATCTTCAGGTCTTCGCACCAGTTGAGAAACTCCAACAGCCCCATCCCGTCGGTCGAGTGGTATCGCCACGGGCTGGCGTGTCCCGGCCTGTCCACCAGCGGCCCAATCGTCTTCTTCCAGTCGAAGCGGTCGGCAATCGTCTGCCCCTCCAAATAGTTTCCGCCGGGAAAGCGCAGGAACGCCGGATGCATCCCAGCCATCAGTTCCATCAGATCCATGCGATTGCCGTTCACACGGTTCTTGTACGTCGGCGGAAACACCGATAGCTGCTGCACCCATACTGTTCCCGGCCGCTGCACACTCAGCAGGATCTGGTTCGCCGCCGTCACCTTGGCAATCGCGCCCGTCTTCATCGTGTAGTTGTACTGCTTCCACTCCGTCGTCAGCGCCGGCAGTTGGTCGCTGGCCAGCACCTTACCAGAATCATCCGCAATCAAGCTCACCCGCACTGCCGCACCATTCGTTGCCGCCGCATCGCCCTTCGCCCACACTGATCCCGTATACGTCGAATTTCCCCGCACCGGCACGCCCCACCATCCGCCATTGCGCAGCCCATACGCGTCCTTCGCGTCGGCCTGCTCCACCGTGATCTTCAGGCTCGCCGGCAACGCCGCGCTCGGCCCGGTCGTTGTGTCCCGAGCCACCGCCCCGCGCGCCGTCCCCTGCTCCACCGGAATCCAGTTCACCGTATCACGCATATTCAGGAACGTCCTGTCCTGCACCAACTCGCCATATAGCCCGCCTTCGTACGAGTAGTTGATCTCCTCGGTCATCAACCCATACAGCGTCGGACTCACCTTCGCCGTCGGCTTGCCCGTGCTGATCGTCAACGTCGCCGCAGCGTGCGCTACCGCTGCAGCCTTTGTCTGAACTCCCGTCACCTGCGCCTGCCCCGTCATCGCGCTCATCGACACAAACACGCCCACTGCCACCGCAAACTTCATCGCAATCTTAATCGTTCGAATCATGGTCATCGTTCCTCGTACGAAACGATACATCAAGCCGCCATAATCCGTCCCGGGTTCCCAATCAAGCAATGTGCCCCACATCTCGATTCTGAGATGTGGGTTCACTAACTGCGCGATTCATCTCCTCCCCCAAGCTGCTAAACTAGAGATTCGCACTCGCTTCCCGCGCATTCTTTCTAGCCGCGCAAGCACTCAGCATCAGCAGCAAGGAGACTCCTATGGCAGACCCTTCCTCCAACAGCACACCCAGCGGCGGCATCGGCTCCACGACACTCCGCCTCAAACTCGGCCTGGCCGAGATGCTCAAGGGTGGCGTCATCATGGACGTGATGAACGTCGAGCAGGCGCGCATTGCCGAGGAGGCCGGTGCCATCTCCGTCATGGCGCTGGAGAGGGTTCCTGCCATGATCCGCGCCGAGGGCGGAGTAGCAAGGATGGCCAACCCCAAGCTCATTCGCCAGATCATGGCCGCCGTAACCATTCCCGTCATGGCCAAGGCACGCATCGGGCATTTTGCTGAAGCACAGATTCTCCAGCATCTCGGCGTCGACTTCATCGACGAGAGCGAAGTCCTAACCCCCGCCGACGAGACGCACCACATCGACAAGCACGCCTTCACAACGCCCTTCGTCTGCGGCGCGCGCAACCTGGGCGAGGCACTGCGCCGCATCGCCGAGGGCGCAGCCATGATCCGCACCAAGGGCGAGGCCGGCACCGGAGACGTAGTCCACGCCGTGCAGCACATGCGCCAGATCGTCGGTGAAATCAAGGCCATCACCGTGCTCAGCGACCAGGAACTCTACCACGCAGCCAAAGTTCACGGCGCGCCCTACGAGCTGATCCGCATGGTTGCCAAATCCGGCAAACTGCCCGTGCCCAACTTCTCCGCAGGCGGCATCGCTACTCCCGCCGACGCCGCTCTGATGATGCAGCTCGGCGCGGAATCCATCTTCGTCGGCTCCGGCATCTTCATGAAGGAGCGCGCAACTCCGCTCGACGTCGAGAACAATCCCATCGAACGCGAAGAGGCAGTCTCCCGCGCTCGCGCCATCGTCATTGCCACCACGCACTTCAACGACGCCAAAATCGTCGCCGACGCCAGCGAAGCCGTCACTGGAACCATGAAAGGCCTCGCTGCCGCCTCCATTGAAGTCCAGGATCAAATGCAAACCCGCGGCTGGTAAGCTCTGCGTGCGGCAGACGCACTTCGCGACGTTTAGCCGCGCTGATCTCCACTGCTCAATCGCATCAAAAATTCAAACCAAGTAAAATTGATACATCATGCCCATCTGCCATCGCTTGCATAACCTCTCCCTGCTGTTCGCCCTCGTCCTCTGCCTTCCTCTCACCGCTCGCGCCGACGATGCCTCTCGTCACGCTAAGGCTGCTCAGATGGTTGCGCTGCTGCACACCGAAAGCATGGTGCAGCAGGCCTCCGCCTCCATTCTGAAGCAATACGCCGACGCGGCGGAGAATTCACTTGGTTCCAATCCCACTGCGCAAAGTAAGTCTCAACTCGCCGACTTTGAGAAGAAAGCCTCGCAGTTGATCGACGGCCAGGTGGGCTGGAAGGTAATGGAACCCGCAATCACCGACTTCTATTCCACGACATTCACCGAGCCGGAATTGGACGTTATCATCGCCTTCTTCAAGACGCCCGAAAGCGCCGCCTTCATGGAGAAGATGCCGAAGATCAACGACCAGGTCGAACAGCTTGCCACGTCCAGGCTTACCATCCTTAAACCGCAGATCAGTCAAGCGTTTGACGACTTCCGCAAGACTCAGGCACCGACGCCGGCAGTAACCTCTCCAGCCACCAAGCCAGCCGTCAAGCCTGCAACGCCAGCCACCAAACCCGCAACGCCAGCTGCCAATCGCGCTCCTGCCGCCGCGCCCACACCAGCCTCGAGCAAGCCAAAGTGAGTCCGGCGCGCCATCCTCTGCTGATCGGCGTGCTTGCCCTGCAGGGAGCCTACGACGCCCACGTCCGCACCCTCGTCGTGCTCGGCGCAACTTCGCGCCTGGTCCGTCTCCCATTGGACCTCCATGGCCTCGACGGACTCATCTTGCCTGGTGGCGAATCCACCACCATGCTTCACTTCCTCGACCGCAACGGATTCTTTGAGGTGCTGCAAACCTACGTCAAGTCCACCCCAACCTTCGGCACCTGCGCCGGGGCTATCCTGCTCGCTGCACGCGTCGAAGGCCCCGCCCAGCGTTCGCTCGACGCGCTGGATATTACGGTAGAACGCAACGCCTATGGCCGCCAGATCGACTCCTCCATCTTCTTCGGCCCTTCCGTACTCGCCGGTCCACCGTTGGAGATGGTCTTTATTCGCGCCCCGCGCATCACCCGCACCGGGCCCACAGTCGAGACCCTCGCCTCCCGCGATGGCTCCCCAACATTGGTTCGTTCCGGCCTCATTCTCGCCGCTACCTTCCACCCTGAGCTATCCGACGACCACCGCGTCCACCAGACCTTCCTCACGCTCGTCCGCCAGCACCAGGCAGATGCTACCCGCAAACGGCGCTGAGGGTTCAGCCTTACCCTACGCCTCAGGTGTGATAAGTCCCCTCACGCCGCTCATCCACAGAGCCAGCGCTACCAGTTCGGCGCAAAGCACCCACTCCAGTGCAATCCCGAAGACGTTACGGCCGCCCGCGAGCATCGCCACCGCCATAAGGGCAATTACCAGTAACGCCATGCTGACCCGCATCACCAACAACCCGTAATGCGCGGGCTTCGCCACAAACTCTCTCCGCTTCGGTACCAGTGCCGCCACTCGCGCCGCGAACCCCGCAGGAATAGTTACCTCCGGGATTCGCTCCAGCGTCCGTGTCACGCGCTCTTCCAACATATCCGTTCCATCGCTCAACTGTTGCTCGTGCATTGCGCCTCCCTTTCCTGCGTTCGATCGCCCTCGCTTCGCCGTGCCGCAATCCCGTCGCGCAACTTCCTTCGTCCTCGGTGCAGATGCGTACGAACCGTGCCAATAGGTAATCCAAGCGCCAGAGCTATCTGCTCATACGTCCGCTCCTCCTGATGATAGAGCACCAGCACCGCGCGCTCCACGTGGCTCAGTCGTTGCATCTGCTCCTCCACCGCCAACTGGAACTCGCGCTCTTCCATCAACTCCTGCGCGTTGCGCCCAGGATGCGGCAATCTGTCCTCCCAGGCGCTCGTCTCATCGGAGATCGATACCAGCGACTGCGCGTCCCTCCGCCGCCGCTTCCACTCGTCCTGCGCCACATTTACCGCGATGCGGTACAGATACGTCGTCACCAGCGCCTCTCCGCGAAAGCTGGGCAACGCGCGATACAGCCGCAGAAAGACCTCCTGCGCCAGATCGTCCATGTGCTCGCGGCTGCCCGTCAACCGCAGCAGCGTGCGGAATACCATCGCCTGGTGCTCGCGAACAATCTCTTCGAAGCTGAAATCGTTAGCCAAGTGATGTTAGACCTCAGACCGCTGTAAAAGTTTCACGCACCACAGTGAAACTCTACGCCGAACAGTCAGTCTAACGCGGGCAGAAGGGAGAAAATATCATGTTCAGTGAATCTTGGGGTCCATACATAGTTCCAGTCGCGGTCTTCGCTTGGCTGGCCATCGCGGGAATTGTACAGATGATCGGCTCGGTTCAGAAACGCCGTATCCAGTCCGAGGAGCGCATGGCCATGGTGCAGCGCGGTATGTCGATAGAGCAGATCGAACAATTGTTGAAGCCGTCCAAAGGAGACTGCGGAGAGGATGGTACAAAGACGAAAGACCCTCTGCGCAGTCTCTCCAATGCACGCCGCGCGGGCGTCGTTCTGGTCTCCATTGGCGTCGGTGTCGTCCTCTTTGGCCTCTTGCTTACGGCAATCGTCCAGGACCGCGAAGTTCTCACCGTAGCCGCCTGTGGTCTCATTCCACTCGCCATCGGCATCGGCTTCTTTGTCGATTACGTCATGCAAAAGCGCGAACTCGCCCGCTTCGGCCTCGAAGTCGCCGCCAACCCATCCCCCAATAACCGTGGTTGAATTCGGGTGCCCCATTCATCGCGCTGTCCATCGCGCGATGAATGGGATCGGCATCTTCTGCCATCAGTACTCCGCCCGATACTCCACACGCCGTCGCTTCGGAGTCAGAAATCCGAAGAGCAGATGCAACACTGCCAGTGCCAGCGCGCCCAGCAGCGCCGCCTTGAACGTCTCCACCCGGAATCCCGGTACAAAGTCGCTGGAAAACTTCAGCACCACAGCATTGATCACCAGGAAGAACAGACCGAAGCTCAGGATTCCCAGCGGCAGCGTAATGATCTTCAACAGCAGTCCGAATGTCGCGTTGAACAGCCCGATCACCACCACCGCAATCATCGCCGACAGCCAGTCTCCGATCACAAATCCGTTCACATACCGCGACACAATCCACAGCGCCACTGCATTCAGAATCCATTGCATCAGCATCCGTATCATCGGCCACCTCTTTCCTTCGCTTGACTCAACACCCCCAGCATATCCGACCCACTAATTAACCTGAGTCGTAACGGCAACGGTGAGCTCGTCAACCCAACACGACCCGGCGGCCCCCCCCCTCCCCCTATTTCCGTAAATCAATCAAAACAAAGAGAAAAGTATATGTACCGGTGGTATACGGCATATGTACCCCTGGTATACGATTCTTCTGCTCTTTTGGACCAGTACGGTTCCTGTGAAGGCGCGTTTGCGCGCACCCAGATCGATCTCGAGCCGTATTTCCCTCTAGTTTAATGATACGGGATGGAGCATAACTAGTATGCCAACTGTTTTTAACTTTTATACGGTTTAGATGGAGCAAGTTAGGGTGGATTTAGAGGCTCGAGGGTCTTGACAAGCTAAAAATCGGGCAAAGTACATGTGTTGCTGGACGGCTATATTATTCGTAGCACAAAGTTTCCGCCGGACGGAGCTGCTATGTCGCCCTTGCGCGTTGCCCTGTTGATCGCATTTCTGCCTATTGCCGCTCAGCAGTTACCAGCGCAATCGTCTCCCAATCCTGCCCCAGCAGCCACTCAATCGTCCGCAAATCCGGCCAGCAATTCCAATCGTCCCGTCGCCACCCTCCGCGCCACCGCGCGTCTGGTCGTGCTTGATGTGATCGTCACCGACAGCAACGGGAACCCCGTCAAAGGCCTCAAGCCCTCCGACTTTGCTCTCACAGAGGACGGCATCTCGCAGAAGTTCGCCAGTTTTACCGAGCATCAAGCATCAGACAGCGTCCCTGCCGCGACGCAACCTTCGCTCCCGCCCAACACCTTCACCGTGCAACCGCCGCTCACCGAAGACGGCATCAAGACCGTGATCGTACTGGACATGTGCTGCGTTCCCAGCTACACGCTTGTTCGTGGCGATATTCAGGCCTTCATGAAGACCGTCGCGCCGGGCAATCCTATCGCCATCATCCGGCTGGATAGGCTGGGGATGCACCTCGTCCAGGGATTCACCTCCGACCCGCAGCGCCTTCAGGATGCCGTCTCCGGCAATCGCTTGTTGCCTCCGATACCGGATATCACAGGTCGTGCGCCTTACGCCGGAATCATCAATCCCTACCAGCGGCTGTCCCGCTATCTCGTCGGGATTCCCGGGAGAATTAATCTTGCCTGGGTCACAGATGAGGGGAAACCCGATGACTTTCGATTCAACGATTACCCAGAACTCACCACCATGGTCAGCAATCTCAACGCATCGACCAATGCCCTCCGTCTCAGCCGTGTTACTCCGTACGTCATCAAAGCCGGTGGATATGTTGGCGGCATACTACAACCCATCCCTGTAGGCGATATAGTTTCTGACCTTGAAATTTCGCGGATCTTTCCCCAGTCGCACCTTGAACTCCCTGTGCCAGACATGATGACCTTCCCCACCGCGCAAGGCAGTCTCCTCTCGAACCAGGCCATGGCGGATATAGCCACGGCCGCTGGTGGCCACGCGTTCTTCGATGGTGCAGACAAGGCATTGGCCCAGGTGATGGCCCTGGGCTCCAACTACTACACGCTCTCCTATGTGCCCTCTAATGCAAACTGGAACGGTGCATTTCGCAAGATCGCGGTCAACGTCACCGGAAATACGGAAAGCGGTCAGTCGAGGTTCGGATGGTCAGCCTACGGCCAGCCCAATGTGGTGTACCGCAGAGGCTACAACGCACTCTCCAGGCCCGCTCCCAGCTCTCAGGCAGGCGCTGCAAACTTCGGCATGGAATCCGCCACACTCCCAGTGAGCCAACCCGTCGCGGCCTCCTCTCCCGGCGTTGCCTCCATCGCCGCTCCAATGCCTAACCTAATTCCGCGCGCCCCTTCTGCCATGGAAACGGCCATGGGTTTCGGCACGCTCACGCCCAATCAGGTCGACTTTACCATCGTCGTGACGCCATCAGCGCAGAAGGAGAAGCCCAAGTCCGACCCTCCTTCCGCCAAAGACAACTTCATCATCGATCCATTCCGCAACGCAACCTATCGTAACTACAAAGTCCACTACTGGATCGATCCGAAGGGCCTCAAGTTCTCGCGGACCGCGAACGGTACTTACCGCGACGATCTACAGTTCGTCGCCATCGTCTACCACGACGACGGCCTGGTCGCAAACTCGGTATCCATCACAGCGCACGTTGAAGCCTCCTCCAACAACCTCGGAAATCTTCTGACCTCCGGCATCACCTTCGACCAAACCATCGCCATGCCTATTGCGGACAATATGATGGCGGAGAACTATTTTTTCCGCGTAGGCGTAAGTGAGACATCCACCGGTCACATCGGCGCGCTCGAACTCCCCGCCGACTGGGTCAAGCTTCCGCCCCAACCCGCCGCCAATAACACCGCCGCTAATCCCGCCGCATCCACTGCGCCGCCGAAGTAATTTTCTTTTCCAACAGTGGTGCCAGCGGGCCAATCCGAGTAATCTCTACTCATCGCGCGTGTGAGGGCACCGGATGCCGACCATCGTCTCGCCTCCTGATCTCGAACGCCGACCCCGCCGAACTGGTGAGGACGACGGAGGCCACGGTCGCCGTCCGCCCAACGGTCGCGACCTGAAGCGCACCGGCGGAGGAGGCGACAACGACAACTGGGATAACCGTCCCAATCGCCCACGCCGCCCCGGTCAACGCCTCATCACCTATCGCCTCGGCCTCTTCTTCGCGCTCGGAGCCGTCTTCCTCTTCTTCACCGGGCTGGTCAGCGTCTTCTCTGTCACCCAGGCCAGCAGCCGCCTCGACGTCTACAACCGCGCCCTCAACACATGGCTACCCACTGCTGTCCCGCCGGTCCTTTGGCTCAACACCGCGCTCCTGGTGCTCAGCACGGTAACTGTTGAGATCGCCCGCCGCCACATGTTCCACTCCATCGACGCCATGGAGGAGTGGTTCGGTCTGGGCAAGCCCACCTCGCGCCGCGCCCTGCCCTGGCTGCTGGCAACCTTCGTTCTGGGCTCGCTCTTCCTCGGCGGCCAGGTCCTTGCATGGCACCAGCTCACGCTCCAGGGACTCACCTTCCAGGCCAGCGGCAACGGTGGCCACTCTTTTTACATTCTCACTTGCGCCCACGCCCTTCATCTCATCGCCGGCATCCTCAGCCTGGCCGCAGCTGTCATTGGCCTCGTCGCCTTCAGGAGCGTCGAAGACCGCCAGATCCTGGTCGATTGCACAGCCTGGTACTGGCATGCCATGACCGCCCTCTGGCTCTGCCTCTTCACACTGCTGCTATTCCGCTGAGAATGCGGCATTACATCGCCCGTATTTATCTCGGTCGCGCAGATCCAGCTATTTCTTCTTTGAACCTTTGGGCGCTTGTTTAACGGTCTTCTTTCCTGAAGGCCTCGCGCTCTTGGAAGGAACCTTCTTCCCCGAGGCCTTTGCCGCAACTTTGGACTTCGCCTTCGCTGGGGCTTTCTTCGCTGGGGCTTTCTTCGCTGCAACCTTCTTAGCAATTACTTTCTTGGCGACAACCTTCCCAGTAACCTTCGCCGGCGCGGCCTTCTTCACAACAGGTTTAGCCGGAGTGGTCTTCTTCGGAGGAACAGCCTTTTTGTCCGCCTTCGCTGCAACTGCCTGCTTCGCGGGCGCGACAGCCTTCTTCACTGGTACCTTCGCCGCAACTGTTTTATTGACTACAGCCTTTGCCGCCGCAACCGGCTTCCCTGGCACAGATGTCTTCTTCTCCACCGGCTTCGCACCGCCAGTCTTGGCAGACTCAGTCTTGACCGTAGCAGTCTTGACTGTCGCCGTCTTGGCAGCCTTCACGCCAACAGTCGCCCCTGCCTGGTGCTCCACTGCAGCAGCGCCCGCACCCAACAAGGCATCCTCTGCTAATCCGTCCGCGTCCTCTGCCAATCCCTCGTCCGTCTCGGCTTTCTTACGCGCCTTCGATGCCTTTGTATCTTTCTTCGCTGCACGCGCGCGCCGCGGATGTACCGTAGGTGGCGGAGCGGGCGGCGAGTACGGCTCAAGGTATGCCTTCATCTCCTCCACAGTGCCCAGATGTCCGTCCATCAACTCAAAGAAGAGCTTCTCCACTAGATCGTCAAAGCCAGTCAGCTCAGGAACAATCCGCATCTCCTGCATCTGAACGTACGGAATCCTTTGCCGCGCTTGCGGCCATTCCTTATAAAAGCTCTGGAACTTCGTCTGTAATGCGGCGTTCTTAGTCGAATACGCGACCCACAGCACGACCTCAGGTCGCGTCGCCATCAGCAGTTTCCATGTTTGAGAAGGCTTTGCCACTTGCTTCGATCCCAACTCCATCGCAAACCGCTTCGCCTCACCCTCCAGCGCATCAATCTTCGCCACAAACCCCTTCCGCGGGAAGCTCTTCTTCAGCGCCTTCGCATCCTTGGCTGCCATCTTCGCCGTCAGCAGCGGAAACTGGGCCGCCGACGCGTCTGCCACTATACCCTGCATCTGCAACTGCATCTGCGCCTCGCGCAGCTTCTCCAGTTCTCCCACATTCGCCTTGGCAGAGCCCCAACCAGGCACCAGGCGTTTCATCCAACCTTCTTGTTCAAGCGCCCGCATCACTCGTAGCGGGTCTTCCTCATAAACAATCTCTTCCGCCTCATACCCGCGATGGAAGCCTTGCAGTGTGGAGATATATCCTTCGGCCTTCCCGGTCTCGTAGCGCGCCTGGGTCTTCTCTTCCAACTGCCAGCCCAGCCGTGCCGCAAACCGTATTGCGCGGATCATTCGGACCGGCTCCTCGATAAACCCATAGTTGCTGACCAGTCGCAGCTCCCGGTTCTCGATGTCCGCCACTCCATTCAACGGATCCATCAGCAGGCCGTACGACCCCTCGTTCAGCGACAACGCCATCGCGTTCGCAGTAAAGTCGCGCCGCCGCAGGTCATCCAGGATCGTCGCCGCTTTCATCACCGGCTTGCCCGGTTTAGGATAGTGGAC
>CAIZFH010000042.1 GCA_903932155.1 uncultured Granulicella sp.
GTACATCGTGGTACTGGTGCTGGCGGTGCTGGCTGCTGGAATGTGGAGGCTGCAGATCCTGGGTGCGGACAGTTATCGCGTGCTGGCCGAGGCCAATCGAGTGCGCAAGGAGCCGGTGCGCGCTCCGCGGGGCAAGATATTCGACCGCGAGGGACGCATTCTGGTGGACAACTATCCCTCGGTCTCCTGCTATCTGCTGCGCGAACAGGGGAAGGACCTGAACTCCGACATTCCAATGATCGCGCGCGGGCTGGATCTTCCGGTGGACCAGATCGAGGCCACGCTGCGCCGCTTTGCCAGCTCGCCGAAGTATGTGCCAATCCCGCTGAAGCAGGACATTACGCAGGATGAGCAGGCCTTCATCGAGGCGCATCGCAATGAGCTTCCCGAGTTGGAGACCTTCGACGAGCAGCGCCGCCTGTACCCGCGCGACGGCTTTGCGGCGCACCTGATCGGCTATGTGGGCGAGCTGTCGGCAGAGGACCTGAACAGCTCGAAGTACGATTTTTACCAGCCGGGCGATGTGGTGGGGAAATCGGGCGTGGAGGAGACGTACGACGAAGTTCTGCGCGGTACGGACGGATCGCGCGACGTGATAGTGGACAGCCATGGCAAGGAGTTTGGGAAGCCGCTTGCCCAGCAGCTAGCGATACCGGGCAAGGACCTGCGGCTGACCATCGACCTGGACGTGCAGCGCGCGGCGGAGCTGGCCATGCAGGGTCATAACGGTGCGCTGGTGGCGATGGATCCTCACACCGGAGAGATTCTGGCGATGGTCTCGCGTCCGGCATTCGATCCTAACCAATTCTCCGTACGGCTGACGAGGGAGTATTGGTCGCAGATCGTGAACGACCCCGACCATCCGATGATGAACAAGGCGATCCAGGCACAGGACGCGCCGGGCTCGACGTTCAAGATCATCATGTCGCTGGCGGGGCTGGAAGAGGGAGTTGCGCAGGACATGCGCGTGATGTGCAATGGCGGCGGCACATTCTACGGCCGATTCTTTGCCTGCGACAAGCATCACGGCATGGTGGACATCGAACACGGGATCGAGTGGTCGTGCGACACGTTCTACTACACGCTGGCAGAGAAGCTGGGCATCGATACGATCGCGAAATATGCCACCGAGGTGGGCCTCTCGCAGAAGACGGGCGTCGACCTGCCGGAGGAGGCCTCCGGCACCATGCCCTCGACTGCATGGAAGCTGAAGACGCAACACGAAAAGTGGTACGCGGGTGAGGCGATCTCAGTCGGTATCGGCCAGGGAGCGGTGCAGGTGACTCCGCTGCAACTTGCGCGGGCCCTCGGCGGGATCGCATCGGGCGGAGTACTGAAGCGGCCTCACGTGGTCTTCCCGGATGAACTGCCGCCGGATATGTTGTTGGCGATCCAATCCACCTACCCCGGCAGCGGCGACCGCGTCGTCGCGATTACGCCGGAGAACTGGGAGACCATCACCGACGCGATGGCTGCGGTCACCGTCACGGGAACTGCCTCCGCGGTACACCTGGAGGGCATCGACTTCGCGGGCAAGACCGGCACCGCTCAACTTGTAAACCACAGCATCGGCGGCAACAACCTGTTGACCGGAAATGCGCGCGCCAACGCCTGGTTCGTCGGCATGGCGCCGCGGCGCAATCCAGATATCGTGGTTGCTGTGCTGGCTGAACATGGAGGCTGGGGCGCCGAAGCCGCCGCTCCCCTGGCAGCGCAGGTGATCAGCGCCTTCGTGAACAAGCAGCGCAAGAAAGACGGCAACGTGCTGCTGACGGACGCACCTAAACCGGCAACCAGTCCAGCGCCGAATATGAACGGTGTTCCCACTGCGATGGCCACTCCCGCAGTCCATCCCGGAGCGCCGAACGCGCCGGCAGTCAAGCAGCCTTAATGCTGTAGCGCTTAACATAGAGTTCACACCCATGCCCCGCATCTCTTCATTTCGCGACTTCGATTGGATGTTGATGGGCCTGGTATTTTTGATGTCCATCATCAGCGTGCTGGAGATCAAATCGGCGACGCTGCACACCCGGTTCCGCGGCTTCGACCACAAGCAGATCGGTTTTCTGCTGGTCGGCCTGCTTCTGATGTACCTGATCTCGATGATCGACTACCACCGGCTGGTGGACATAGCGCCATGGGCGTATGGCATCGGGCTGCTGTTCCTGCTGGCGGTGCGGCTGGTTGGCACGAAGGTGGCGGGTGGACGGCGCTGGATCAACCTGGGCGGCGGCATCCACTTTCAGCCGTCGGAGTGGGTGAAGCTGGTGCTGATCCTGATGATGGCGCGCTACTTCTGGGGACTGGCCGGGCGGAGGTTGAGCTGGGCGGATATTGCCAAGGCATTCGCGCTGATTATAGTGCCGATGTACTTTGTGCTGAAGCAGCCCGACCTGGGCACAGCGCTGACCTATCTTCCCGTGCTGGTGGTTGGCCTGTTTCTGGGCGGGATACGGCCTAAACAATCGGCAGTCATATTGCTGCTGTTCGCGTTGCTTGGGGGTGCGGCCTGGGTCAGTGGCAAGCGGTTGAAGAGCTATCAGATGGCGCGGATCACCAGCTTCATCAATCCAGACACCGATCCCAGGGGAACGGGCTACCAGATCCGGCAATCGCTGATTGCGGTGGGCGCGGGCGGACTGTGGGGCAAAGGAACCAACCAGGGGACGCAGACGCAGGGGGACTTTTTGCCGATTCCATACACCGACTTCATCTTCGCCGCCTTCTGCGAGGAGCATGGATTCGTGGGCGGGGTGGGCATCCTGCTGCTCTACTTCCTGATCCTGATGCGTTTGATCGAGATTGCGCAGCAGGCCTCCGACGTGCCCGGTGCGTTCATTGTGATGGGGCTGGTGGCGGTGCTGCTGTTCCAGATTGTGGTGAACATCGGGATGGTGGTGGGCCTGATGCCGGTGACGGGCATCCCGCTGCCGCTGATGAGCTACGGCGGATCGTCGATTCTGTTCACGTTCCTGGCGCTGGGGATTGTGATGAATATACGGATGCGGCGGTTTGTGAACTGACGGGCAGATATTGAGACCTGTCTCAGGTTCCGCCCGTCGCCTCTCGCAGCCGCCGCACCGTTGCGTTGGAATTGGGAACGTCATCGCCTGAAAATGCGATGGAATATTCCTGCGGCGTGCAGTCCAAAAACTCGCCCAGCCGCTCATAATGTCCTGGCAGCTTCACGCGTAGCGACAGGTCCGCTCCGTGCGCCAGAAGAATATCCACCATAGGCAACCCCCGGTCGTCGCTCTGTGTCACGGCATGGAAGATGGCCGTCTGTCCGCCAATGCCGGCAGCATCAATAAGTGCCGGCATGTTGACCGATGCACCCCTGGTGACAAGGAGTCTGGCGCATTCCATACTGCCGTACTCCGCCGCCACATGCAGCAAGGTGGCCCCTGCGAGCTGGAGCCTGCGCAAGCCGCTATTGCCAAAGGTCAGTTCCGGAAAGCGGCGATGGACAAGGGAAGGATCGGCGTTGAGCTGTACGGCCAGTTGATCGGCTCGGTCGGTCATTGTGTCGATAACGCCGGGGAGATCGTAGCGCGTCCGCCCTCCGGCTTGCCGCAAGAGATCGATGCAGGTTCCCAAACTTGCCGAACGGCTATAGGCCTCTATTAAATAGTCCAGGGCGGTCTCGGTGCGGCCGGGCTTTGGACAGTTCGGGTCGGCTCCATTCTTCAGCAACCACTGCATCGCTATGGGATCGATGGTCTCGCACGGGGACCATAAAATAGGATAATCGCCGCCACACTCGGCATTCACATCCGCGCCGTGTTCGACGAGAAGCGCCATCATCGGCGCCCGGTCACCCCGCAGCGACGCGCGCATCAAAGGCGCGTCCCCACCGCGATGGACGTCCGATCCGTTTTCGATCATCCATTTTGCTATTGCCAGCCGTTCCGGCGCAGGCGGTCCGGGGGCCTGGCATTCCGCTGCCAAGGTCAACGGACCGTTCTTGTTTCTGCCGAGCGGGGCCTCATGTAAGGCCGGATATCTGGTCATCAGCGACCTGACCTGATCGAAATCGTTGGCGTCGATCGCCTCCTTGAGCCGTCCGACTTCTTTCAACGAGTTCACATAGGCCTTGAGTTTGGGCCAGCTGGCGTAACCGTAGATTTGGGCGATCCGGAACTGAGCGTCGGTGAGGGACTCCGCACCGCAAGCTTTAAGCAAAGCCTTGGCCTGATCTTTGAGATGACGGAGATCGGGACGTTCCGGAAGCGGGCGCAGTGCGCCCTTGGGCGTGTTCGGCATAGGCGAACTCCTTTCAAACAAATACCCGCTGTCCGCAATTCGGGCTGAAAGAAGTCTCGCTAAATTCTATTGTAGAGAGGTGGGCTTCTACCCTTTCCGCGGACCGGATGCGTCCTTCACGCTCTTGCAATCTTAGCAGACACGCATTTTTATACTGGCTCAAATCGAGGAAATAAAAGGTTGAACAGGAAATCTGGAGTCTGTAGTGGCGGGGCAAATACGCTGGCGGCGATTTTGGTGCATACTGGAGTTACCCGGCTGTAACATCCCGGCCGGAGCAACTCCCCGCTCCCTTTGGCGCACGGTGCCGGGCACGCGGCGTTCGAATTTTGACGATTTTTATTTTAGATTTTTTTATTTTAGAAGGAGCCGGCCAGACAGGGATCAAGTCCGTTGGCCGGACAGGTTTGAAGGGAAATGATTGCATGCGGATGGCAAACGGCCCCGCCTCATGTTGGATATGAGGTTGATTCGGTCACAAACTCCGCATGCCAGTGTTTGCTCGAAGCGTCTCCGGGTACTCCGAACGCTTCCGGTATCAACCAGATCGCACCCATTGCCAGTGCGATCCGGGCGCAGTCAGGGAAGGGTCACGACCCCCGGCTGCACCCATCGGTCTACACAGCTTCCTGTTCCTACTACCTGTCCGCACCCTCGGTGAGCGGCGACTAGCAGCAAGCTAGCGCTCCTCCGATCCACTCGCCTGCGCCTGCCGCTCGCACCTCCGGCCTCTCAAAGCCGGAACGAGCAGAAAGAGCAGGAACATGTCGAAAGAAATCTTTATCTCCAGCACGCCTCATGAGACGCGTCTGGCCATTGTGGAAGACGAAGCCCTCACAGAGATCTATTACGAGCGCGAGAATGAGTACACACTTGCTGGATCGATCTACAACGGGCGGGTGACGCGCTTTCTGCCGGGCATGCAGTCGAGCTTTGTGGAGATCGGCCTGGAGCGCGACGCATTTCTTTACATCACTGATTTCATGGAAGAAGCTCCTGATTCGGAGGAGTTCGACACCACTCCGGCGGGAGACCGCGCTGCGCGTGCGCCGCGCCTGGGCAACGGCGAGCAATCTACGGATGCTAGTGGACGAGGCGACCGTGGCGGCAAAGGACGCCGCGGTGGACGCGACCGCGATCGAAATGGCGACCGTCAGGGAGGTTCTGACGCAACCGTGCAACCGCAGGAGGGCGTGCGCGGCGATGCTGCGCGCAGCGAGTCTGGAAGCAACGACGCCGACGATACGACCCCAAGAGAGTTCAACGAAGGCGGCGAGATAGGCGAAGGCGCTCCTGGAGCTGATGGAGGCCGTCGCTGGCGGGGCCGTCGCGGACGCCGTCGCGGGCGCGGTGCCACTGGCCAGGCAGGCGATGCGACGCAGGAGAACCCCGTGGCCCAGGGCTACTCCGAAGTACCCGGCGGCGACGACGACTCGACGTACGAGCGCGAGACCACCCATGAGATCGACGGCGAAGCCAGCCAGGCATCCACTCCCACTGCCGACCGCAGCCAGGAAAGCCCGCGCAGCGACCGCTTCGGCGACCGCGGACGACGCGACGGTGGACGCAACCGCGACGGTCAGCGACGCGATGGACAACGGCAAGACCAGCGTCCGCAGCGCACTCCCCGAGGGTTTGAGCCCTCGCGCAACCTGTACGGCGTAGACAGTGGGGAGTCCAGCGGCACCGGCCCCATCGCCAATGCGTATCCCGACGAGATGGAAGCTGGCGCCGAGCCAATTATTCTGCCCGGTGAATCTCTGTCCAAGTATCGCAAGGGCGGCGACGAGCAGGCCGCGCCCAAGCCCACGGAATCGACCTCAGTCACGCTGGCTCCGCCAGCCAATCTGTACACGCTGGCTGCTGGCTGGGACGGCGGCTCGGTTCTGCCGGGCGAGACGCTCTCGCGGCGCAGCGCGCCGGATTCACGACACGAATCTCGGCCAGACTCGCGCGAGGGGCGCAACCGGCCTTCTCGCGACTATGAGCGGGAGCCGAGACGGGATGGCCGCCCCGACCGCAATAATCGCGGCGAAAGCCGACGCGACGGCCGCAACGACCATCGCAACGACACTCCCATTGCCGCGGCTGCCACTGCCGCCATTCTTGAACAAGGGTTTGAGCCTTCCGCGCCCTCGCCCATTGCGGAGGCTGTTCAGGATTTCAATCAGCAGAGCATAGCGGAAGTTCACATTCCGGAGGTTGCAGCGACTCCCGAAGCCACCGTGCAGCCAGTTGCGGAGGCGGAGACTGCCGCGCCGCAGACGGCCCCGCAGGTTGAAGTGGAGTACGAGCCGGAGAGTGCTTCGGCCTCCTACCGCGTCGACCCTGTGGCACCGAGCGAGTTTCGCCAGAGCGCTCCCGTTCTGGAACCGGTGACAGAACCGGCACCGGAAGTGGCAGCCGAGATCGCCGCCGAGCCAGTCGAAGAGGCCCATGACATTACATCGATCACACCGGCGGGCGAGATGATCTCCGAGCCGGCGGAAGTTCTGCCGGTCGAGGCCCAGGCTGCTGCTGAGTTGCAGCCGCAAGGCGAGGCCGGTTTCGCGCCGGGCCACGGGGTACTGGCCGAAGAGGACCTGGAGGAAGAGGATTCTCAGCCTGACAGCATCCACGCCAGCTCCATCGAGGAGATGGATGATCTGGACGAAGAGACGGTGGAAGGCGCAACCGATCTGGGCACCATGCTGCGCGAGATGTCCATCGACCAGATCACCCGCACGGTTCCCGAGGTGGAAGAAGAGGACGACCTGGACGAGGACGAAGACTTCGAGGAAGACGACCTGGACGAGCAGGAACTCGACGAAGAAGACGAAGAAGAAGACGAGGAAGAAGACCAGGACCAGGAAGGCAGCGGCGGTATAGAGCAGGCGGAAGAGTCGGGGAACGGGGAACAGTCGGCCCGTTCCGGCAATGAGTCCGACGAGGCGCAAACCGGCCAGGGCACGGAGACGAACCGCGGCGAAGTGCAGCAAGGCGCAGCGCACACGGACCGTAGCCGCGATGCGGATCGCCGCCCAGGACGCCGCGACGGACGCCGCGATGGACGACGTGGCCGCAGCGATCGAAGCGATCGCAGTGACCGTCCGCGCAGTACGGGAGGCGGCACTGGCGAACGCAGCCGATTCGGACACAGCGGCGGAGGCCGTGGACGCCCTTCGATGCAGACCACCAACCTGCCGGCCATCAGCGACCTGCTGAAGCCCGGGCAGGAGATTCTGGTGCAGATTGCGAAGGAGCCCATCGCGAAGAAGGGCGCGCGCATCACCAGCCACATCGCGCTTCCCGGCCGCTTCCTGGTCTTCATGCCGACGGTGAACCACACAGGCGTATCGCGCAAGATCGAATCGGACGGCGAGCGGCGCAGGCTGAAGGAGATTCTGCTGAGCGAGAAGGGCGATGCCACCGGCGGATTCATCGTGCGCACTGCCGCAGAGGGAGCCACCGAGGAGGAGTTGCGCAGCGATCTGCGCTTCCTGCTGAACCTGTGGGCGGACATCAAGGCGCGGTCAGAGTCTTCCAAGTCGCCCGCGCTGATCTACCACGACCTGAACCTGATCGAGCGCATTTTGCGCGACCAGGTAACGGATAACTTCTCTGCCATCTGGGTGGACACGGAGAGCGAGTACGAGCGCGTGCTGCGCTTCCTGCAGCGCTTCCAGCCGTCGCTGATCCGGCGCGTCAAGCTGTATCTGAAGGACACGCCGCTGTTCGAGCAGTTCGGCATTACGGAGGAGATCAACAAGGCGCTGCGGTCGAAAGTGTGGCTGAAGTCGGGCGGATCGATTGTGATCAACCAGACCGAGGCGCTGGTGGCCATCGACATCAACACCGGCAAGTACGTGGGCAAGACGGCGCGGCTGGAAGACACCATCGTCAAGACCAACCTGGACGCCATTCCGGAGATTGTGCGTCAGATCCGCCTGCGCGACCTGGGCGGCATCATCATCATCGACTTCATCGACATGGACGAGCGAAAGAACCGCAACCGGGTGATGGCAGCCCTGGAAGACGAGTTGAAGTACGACCGCGCGCCGTCCAAGGTGCTCCAGTTCAACGATTTCGGGCTGGTTGCGATCACACGCAAGCGGGTGAAGCAGTCGCTGGAGCGGACGCTCTCGACCACTTGCACTATCTGCGACGGCACGGGAATGGTGAAGTCGCCGATCACCGTCTGCAACGACATCTACATCGAGATGCGCAAGATGCATAAGACGCTGGATCGCGGCGACGTCATGCTGCGTGTGCATCCCGAGGTGGTGAAACAACTGAAGACGTCGGGCGCGAAGTGGCTGCTGGAGATGGAAGAGATGGTGGGCAAGACTATTCTGGTGAAGAGCGATCCTGCCCTGCATCCAGAGCAGTTCGACATCCACTAAACAAACACAGTGCGAAAAGTTATCCAAATTGCGCAATAGCGCGTCTTACATTAGCAATGAGAGGATTGGGTTGTGCCGGGGAGAACCCGGCAC
>CAIZFH010000043.1 GCA_903932155.1 uncultured Granulicella sp.
GTACGATGCCGCGCGCGCCGATCTGCAGCGCCTCAATGATCTGCTGTTGGGTGATGGTGCTGGTGAGCAGCACGATCTTGACTCGTGGCGATTTGGTCATGATGGCCCGCATCGCCTCGAGGCCGGGAAGTCGTGGCATCAGAAGGTCGAGCAGCAGTATGTCCGGCTCGAGCTCGAGGGTTTGGGTGATGGCATCGTCGCCGTCCTCCGCCTCGCCAACCACTTCGAAGCCCGGCTCACTCGTCAGCATGTTGCGGACGCCGAAGCGGACCACGGGGTGATCGTCTGCGACGACGATGCGGATGGCTGCCAGGGCAGGGGATGGAGGTGAAGATGGGCTTGCGGCTGGACTGTTCTTTTCGGCCTTTGCAGTCATTGGCGTGACCTCGCACAGCTCAACTGGGAATGTTCGCTCAAGCGCGTGAACCAAGAATACGCTCAAGCCGGTCGCATGCGCTTGTCAACTCATCAAGAGAGTTAACCGACTGAACACCCTCCGATATGATGGTTTCGAGGCCGTTCGCCTCCAACTCCGCCGCTATCCGGTGCAACTCGGCCGCACCCAGCATGCCACAGCCTCCTTTGATGGAATGGGCTTCGCGCTCAAAGGCTGCACCATCGTGTGCTTCCGCAAGGCGGCGCATGGAGGCGATACGCGTGCGCACATCGTTCACGCACATCTGGTACAACTGCCGAAGCTGCGGAGCGGGCATAGTAGCAGCCAGCCGCTGATAGATATCCTCGTTCAGAACGGGAAGGCCAGCAGACGATGTCTCCATGGAGGTAACTAGCGGGGGTTGGCTGCGCGCGCCTCTGCTGGATTCGGGTTGCATTGAAGTGGAAGCAATCGATATCAGTCTTGCATTGGCCGGCGATCGTCCAGCAGGGCCGCGGACGACCGTCCATCTCTCCCGCGTGGCCCGAGCTTTAGTCTTGCCGGATACAGGATTATGCGCCTCCAGAGCGGCTGAGATCTGCTCCATGCTAAAGGGTTTAAGCAGAAATCCGTCGAAGTGCGAGATGACTTGCTCGGGCGAATGGCTACCACTCATTGCCAGCAGGAGGGTCTCCGGTGGGCAGACGCGGCGGAGTTCGCTGGCCAGCCGAGCGCCGGTGAGGCCAGGCATCTGTGTGTCGGCCAGCACGAGGCCGGGAGAGGTGCCAGAGTGTCGTATCTGGGTGATCGCATCGTCGCCGGATTCCGCACACTCGACCTTGTAACCTTCGGCCTGAAGAAGCACCGCGAGCAGGTCGCGACTCATCGGGTCGTCATCGATGACCAGCACACGCATCGGTTTGGTTTGCGGCGTCACAATTGCCGAGTAGAGTATCAGGCACAGCATCCGAGCGCCACTGGTGGCTGGATTTGTCATAAAGGATTTTCGTGACCCTGCTGGGGTTAAGGCATTAGAGTAGTTGCCATGACAGACCAGTACGCTCCGGGGCAACAGAGCAGCAACGAGGAGAACGAAGGCAGGCCACAGCCTACAACGCTTGAAGACCGGGTTGCACAACTGGAGCTTGAGATGGCTGCACTACAGAGCAGTATTGCTGCTAGGTCGGTCAAAACGCCTGACGCGTGGAGTGCTGCACCGGTTGCGCTTCCGCCGCATGTTCTGGATTGGGGCTCAGCGGGGGGCGCACTGCGCTTTGGATCAGGACCGAGGAGCGGGGTCTCAACCCACGAATCCGTTTCCGACTCAAGCGAATCGTTGGAGAGCCGTCTCGGCTCACACATCTTCAACCGTGTAGCGATTGTGCTGTTACTGATCGGGACGGCATACTTCCTAAAGCTGGCCCACGACGTTGGCTGGATAGGACCGACCGGCTGGGTGATTACCGGGCTGATAGCCGGGGTCGCATTAGTGTTGTGGTCGGAACGGTTCCGACACAAGGGCTTTGCCGCATTCTCCTATTCGCTGAAGGCGGTGGGCAGTGGCGTACTGTATCTCTCGCTATGGGCAGCGGTGCATCTCTACCATTTGCTGCCCGCGCCGGTTGCGCTGTTGTTGATGATTCTGGTTACGGCGTGGAACGCGATACTGGCGTGGGCGCAGGACTCCCCGTTGTTGGCTGTGTACGCGTTGGCAGGTGGTTTCGCCACGCCCATGCTGCTTTCCTCCGGCGGCAACCATGAGAACTTCCTCTTCACTTACCTGCTGGGCATCGACCTCGCAATCGTTGCGCTGGTCCGCCTGAAGACCTGGACGCGCCTGCTGCTGGGGGCGTTCCCACTGACGGTCGCATACTTCATCGGGTGGTATGCGAGTTATTACAAGTCAGAAGAACTTGAAACGACCGCGATCTTTATCGTGCTCTTCGGGGTTGCGTTTGCGAGTGTCGCGTTGAGCAGGAGCGAAGGTATCAATGAACCGCCCACAGCGACCTCTTCACGGAGCGCCATCCTGGCGAAGGAGATTCTGCTGCCGCTGGCGAACGCGGCTTTTATGGCGCTTGCGTTGTACTCCGTGCTGGAGGATTCTGGCCACCACGCGCTGCTTCCATGGATGATGGTTGTGCTGGCCGCGGCGTATCTTAGCCTGATGCGAGCGCCGCAGACGCGGACTGCATCCGCAATCCACCTGACGCTGGCGGTTGTATTGCTGACGATTGCGATTCCACTGAAGGCCAATGGACACTGGATCACTGTGAGCTGGCTGGTGGAAGGGCTGGCGCTGCTGTGGGTGTCCGCGCGGCTGGGCACAGACGATTCCACGGATGACTATGTGTCGCGCACGTTACGCTGGCTGGCGTCGACAGCGCTGCTGCTTGGATTCGCCGGCGTCTGTATTCACTTGATTGGTGTAGCGCAGGAATTTGACGTTCCTTTCTGGAATAAGGGAACAGGCACTGCGCTGACCGGAATTGCGGTGTTTGCCGCAGCGGCGTGGTTGGCGCTGCGGGCTTATGGTGATGCGAAGATCGCGCGTACTCAGGTATGGAACAGGCTCGCGATGGGGGGTTTTCTGCTGATCGCACTGACAGCGGCGCTGCTGACGCTTCGCGAGTTGACGTCGTCGTGGCTTACCGTATATCCCGCGCCTCATCCTCCATTCTGTTCCGCGGACTTTATTGCGGCGCTTTTGGGCTTGGCGGTGCTTGCTGGTGTGGTTCGTGTTTCCATTCGGATTGCACGCAGGCAGACGGAGGCAGCCTTCTGGACGGATTGCGCGGTGCTGTCGACGATCGGGTTCAACCTGATCGCCGTGCTGACTGGCGTGCGCGAGATTATGGCAATATGGGAGCGTTCCTCGGTCACCACTCCCGACGCGGCGTTGCAGCAGGCGCTGGCCATATCGTCCTTTCTGATGTTGTACGGCGCGGGGCTGCTTGCGCTGGGATTCTGGCGGCGCAGCGGATTTCTGCGCTGGCAGGCGTTGCTGCTGCTGGTCTTCACGATCTTGAAGACGTTCCTTTACGACATGCGCAACCTGAGCGAGGGCTACCGCGTGGTCAGCCTGCTGGGACTGGGCGCGCTGCTGATGGCGATCAGCTTTGCGTATCAGAAGGACTGGCTCAACCTGCGTGCGGCGGAGAACCCGAACCGGGCCGGTGAAAAGTCCGATAAAGAATCCGGAGCCGCACAATGAAGGGCGCGGCGCTGCTGGCTGTGCTGCTGTGGCAGGCTGCGGCGGTGAACGAGCCTCCGGTAGCGATGCCGGGGACGATGTGTTACCAGCGTACTGTCCAGGTTATGGCTGGCATGGGACAGGCCTGCGCGGCGCTGGATGCAGCGATCTTTCCCCATGCCGCACCATCTCTGAGTGACGTGCGGCTGTTTCCGGTGCAGGATACGTCGGCGGGAGCGGCGGTGCATGAGATTCCTTACGCGATCACACTGAGCGAGGCGGCGAGCGACGAGACAGAGACGGCGCGCGTGCTGAATCTGGGTGCGGGCGCGAGCGGCGGGCAGATCGTCTTCGATTTGGAGATACCTGTGCGGGCTTATACCGAAGTAACACTCGATCTCGACCCGACGGTGCATGATTTCATCGCCACGGCGACGGTGAGTGGTTCGGATGCGCTGGGTGGGCGCGGCAGGACCACTGCGCTGGGATCGTTCACGCTCTTCGATCTGGCGTCGCAGCATCTTTCGCGGGATACGACTATTCCGTTGCAGGAGTCGACATTTCGCACGCTTCATGTGGTACTGAACCTTTCTGCCGCGCCGGGGGCTGCTGCCACACGGTTTGTTCCGGCGATGGTGCTGGGGGCGACGGTGCCGCCGAGCCGCGAGGCGCAGACGATCTACACCACGGTCGCGAGCGTCAGTGTCCCAACTACTGGGAAGTTGGCAACTCCCCGGACGACACGATTCGATCTGGATCTGCCGCTTCGAGTCCCGGTGGAGCGGGTCTCGTTCGATCTCGCGCCCGGCTATAACGGCAACTTCAGCAGGGATATAACCATTCATGCGAGTTCGAATTCCGACGCGACCAGTCCGGCAGACAGCCTACAAGTTGAAACCTTGACCGGGACCATCTCTCGGGTACACTCCACTCAGGACGGGCACACGATCAACCAGGAACAACTCTCGGTTCCGGCAGTTCTGGGGGCCAATCTTCAGCATGCCGCCCGCGTCTGGATCGAGATCGAGAATGGGGACGACCAGCCACTTCCGATTTCGGCGGTGCGGCTAGAGATGCGCCAGCGAAAGATCTGCTTTGAGGCTCTGGTTGCCGGTTCTGGCGCGGACTCCGGCTTGGAGCTTTTCTATGGCGATTCCAGGCTGGCTGCGCCGGTGTACGACTACGCGCGGCTGTTTGTGGCCTCGCGCGCGGCGCTGGTTGCGGAGCTTGGGCCGGAGCAGTTGAACGCGAACTACCGTGCTCCGGCTGTACCGCTTCGTCCGTTTTCCGAGCGGCATCCCGAGGTGCTGTGGATTGCTCTGATCGCGGTGATCTGTGCGCTGGGCGTGGTGGCGCTGCGATCGGCGAAGAATGTGGGGCGGTGAGAAGCAAGTCTCGCTTCGTCCGTTCTGTGGGTACCCCCCTCCCCCCCCTCCTGTTTTTCGCAAAGTATTCAAAACAAATGTTAAAGTATATGTACCGGTGGTATACGGGATATGTACCGGGGGTATACCCTCCTCTGTCTCTCCTTTCGCTGTTCTGCGGCTTAAATACGAGGGCCAGATTACCCTCCTAGTGCGCGAAACGCACATGAATGGGGCATCCGGCCGCGCCTTTGTGTCTCTCGATTCCTAGTTAAATTGTACGCCGTAGAGCATAACTACTATGCCAAGTATTTTGGATTGGTAAGTGATTGGTGGGGTGTGGGTTAGGTGGATTTGGGAGGGTCGAGACCCTTGACATGCGGATTTGCGGGGAAATTTGCGCAAAAAAAATTGTTAGAGGGGTGGAGTTGGGATGACTTGTTAGCCAAGGTCTCAGAAGCGAGGGATGGGGAACCCGACGATCCACCAGAAGAAAAGATATATGAGCGTAAGTGCGGCCAAAACGAGCAACGCCGGCCGCAGCAGACGGCGATAGAGCGGTTCATTCCGATACGGCGAAGGTATCAACTCAAGCGGGGGAACCTGGGGAAACGCCGTCCCTTTGGATTGGCCGGCGAGATAGCGGAAGTCCCCCGGCGGACGCGATGGGGTAAACCTTGTGCTGGGCCTCATGACGTTGAAATATCCAGCAGGCTGCACATTGAAGCTCCTGCGATTCACGGAACGAAGAATCTTCATGGCTACCTCCTGAACCCGCTCGCGCGGCCATGCGCTGCGCTGATCATAGGCGGAATTATAGTCCAGTTGATCCGGGGCTGAAGCCCCTGTTCTTGTTGAAGATATTTTAGTGGGCTAAAGCCCACTGCTCCCTCCGAAGAACAAGGACAAATGCGGGGGCACTGGCCGATGTTAACGGAGTCGATTCCCGCTGCGGCAAGAGGATAAGGTTCCTGCTAAATGACCGTACACTCGGCTCTCAGCCAGTCGGGCGCTGGGTATGCGTAGGCTGTGGAGATTGCGATGAAGGCTTTGATCTTTGCTGTTTGCGTAGTATTTGGGGTTGGCGGTGTGAGCGCGCAGCCGGCTGTGTGGCAGCCCTCGCCGGGACATAGGCAGGTGGCGATATGGCCGGGAGCGGTGCCGGATGCGCGGGCTGTCGCGGGGCCGGAGAAGGTTGAGACAGACACTGATCCAACGGAATTGGTCGCCGGCAAGCCGTGGCTCTATGTCAGCAACGTGTCGCGGCCAACGATGACGGTCTATTCGGCTAAGGGAAAGAATACGGGCGCGGCGGTGGTGGTGCTTCCTGGCGGGGGCTACGAGATTCTGGCCATCGATCTGGAAGGCACGGAGGTTTGCGACTGGCTTACGGCGAACGGGATTACGTGTGTGCTGCTGAAGTATCGCGTGCCGGCTCCGCATGTGACACAGTATTGGGGCGCGTATCCTGAGTCGCCGATGGCGCTGGAAGACGCGCAGAGAACGCTGGGACTGGTGCGGTTCCACGCCGCCGAGTGGCACATCGACCCGCACAAGATTGGCGTGATGGGATTTTCGGCAGGTGGGCATCTGGTCGCCGCCACCAGCGTCCACTCCGAACGCATCTATGCGTCGGTCGATGCGGCGGACAAAGTGAGCTGCCGACCGGACTTTGCCGTAGCGATCTATCCGGGGCATCTGTCGTTTGGCGAAGAGAAGTTGGAAAGGCCGGAGCTGAATCCGGATATTCGCGATCACCTATCCGCGCAGGCACCACCCACCTTCATCCTCCAAAACGAAGACGACCATGTGGACGGTATCAACCAGTCGCTGGTCTACTACATTGCGCTGAAGAACGCTGGCGTTCCCGTTGAGATGCATCTGTATGCGCAGGGCGGGCACGCGTTCGGGTTGCGGCGGACGAAGCTTCCGGCGACGCGATGGCCCGAGTTGGTGGAGACGTGGCTGGTGACGATTGGGATGATTGCGAATCATGGCGAATGAGGTGATTCGATGGAAACCCAGGTCTCAGAAGCGAGACCTGGGGCACCCGAGTTGTGGGCTATTTCAGACCTGGGCCACCCGGCAAGGGCAACTACGGAGATTCTGGCTGCGCCAGAATGACGAGTGTAAAACAGACAACCGCAGGTTCCTTCGACAAGCTCAGGACAGGCTCTTCGACTCGCGCTATGCGCTCGCTCAGGATGACAGATTTGACTGTTGGTGGAGGAAGACGGTCGTTTGCTACCGCAAACGAGAACCCACCCTTTCGCAAAAGCGCGAAAGGATAGGGCACCCAGAATAACCAATACCGAGATTCTGGCTACGCCAGAATGACGAGCGTAAAACAGACAACCGCAGGTTCCTTCGACA
>CAIZFH010000044.1 GCA_903932155.1 uncultured Granulicella sp.
TTCCGAACTCGGTGCACTCCAGCAAAACGCCTACGCATATAAATGGGACTCGGGGAATCTCTATTCCCCCACCCCAGTATGGTCTTACGCTGGCAATTCACTTCACCCTCTGAATTGGCTGACCCTGACTCAACTGTGGTGGCAACCGCAGACTTCCGCGAGTAACGCGCCTGGGCAACTTGCGGGTTCGACCGTAACCTTTCCCTTCCTGATAGGAAATCCGCCCGCACATCAGTCGGTGATCTGTACTTATCATACCGGTTACACATACACCGACCCCGATGGCGGGTCTCACCCAATGGGTCTTCTATGGGGGCAGGGCCAGGAGTTTCAGAACTGCCAACTCTATTACGGGGGCACAAATATTCAGCAGCAGTTAACCGGGGGCGATTTGCAGTATAAAGCCAGGGTGCTCTTCGGGGCCGATGGCTCTTATCAGGGTATCCATGTATACGATATCCATGGGAACCTTGTGTCGTCTTGGGGGCCGACTTTCCAGGCGCGCGACACGAATGGCAATACACGGAGTTCCAGTGGTCGATACACCCCAGCGCAACTGGTTGATGGGCTTTCAATGCCAGCCAGTATCACCGCCCCACTGTCGATTCCTGGTTTGGGTGGCAATTTTGTGTATAGCAATACGCCAGTGCCAACCGGCAGTACAAGCAATATCCCCGCAGCAGCCAATCAGTTCACCCTGATCACGCCAGACTCGAATGGACTCACACTCATGTGTGGGACAAACGCCACGTGGACTGCAACCAACTCCGTTGCAAAAATGCCTGGCTACGCATCCGAAACGCTGACGCTTCCGAATCTGCAGAAGTATACGTTTCAGTACGACCTCAACTACGGAAAAATCAATCAGATAACCTATCCGACTGGCGCCCGGGTCAAATACGTGTGGGGCGTCAACCCTCAGTCAGAGGGCATGATCCTTATGAATCCTGGCAATAACGATGGTCTCAACCAAGGAATCGTGATGTCTCCCACGTACTGCCGCTTTCGCTACAATCCGCTTGCAGTTCAAAGCCGGATCGTCAGCTACGATGGAATCAATGACGCGCTGGAGCAAGATTTCTCTTATCAAACGAGCTGGAGTGGCAGCACTTCTGTCAATTGGACAACGAAGACGACTACGGTTACTACTACCGACCTCTTGAGCCCAAATAGTCCCAGCTACAAGACCGTCTACACCTATATCCCGGGTTATTCATATAGTGTGCCGTTCAGTGCGACAAGCACACAAATATCGAGTCCGACTGCGCTTGAGAGCACAATTGCTTACTATGACACGCAGAACAATCTTTTGAAGACAGTCACAAAGACGTGGACTGACAACGATCAGATGTCCGGAGAATGCGTCACGCTTCCAAATGGTCGGATTTCTGGAGCATTCTACAGCTATCTGCCGTATGTGTGGGGTGGCTTGTACAGTGCTGCAGTCACAACTGACCTCGTTACCGACAAGGCTGAATATGATTTTGGAAATCTCACGAGCTGCGTTCGCCCGGCAACCACGCCTACAAGGGAAACGGTAACCGCATACCACACGTTCGGGATAACTCCATACGAGCCTGGCTACAGCACGATTCTGGATAGGCCTGACTCCGTAAAGGTCTACGATCATGGCACCCTCATTTCAGAGACGGACTATGGCTATGATGGTTTTGCCACGGCGCAAGTGAGTCCACAGGCGAATCTGCATGACGAGACGAATTATGGGGCAACCTCGGCAGCTCCGCGCGGGAACGTCACTTCTGTTCGGAGACGGTG
Organism: uncultured Granulicella sp.; assembly: GCA_903932155.1. Lineage (GTDB taxonomy): Bacteria > Acidobacteriota > Terriglobia > Terriglobales > Acidobacteriaceae > Edaphobacter. Next base: position 1,777 of record CAIZFH010000044.1, read on the forward strand.
TTTGCAGAGCAGCGGATGCGTTGACATGTGGACAAATGTCACGTACGACGAGACTGGCCAGCCCACTTCTGTCATGGATGGAAATGGGAACTTTGCTCAGGTACAACATGCGGATTCGTTCACTAGCGATGATGGTTCTCCGCCGAGTGGATACAGCGCGAATATCTATGTTACCGCAATCAAGCATCCTGATGGATCGCAGGAGTCGTTCCAGTGGGATTACGAAAAGGGAGCACTCCGGGTCGCTGTGGATGTGAACCACAATAGCACGATGTATTCCTACAACGATCCATGGGCCCGGATCACTGAAACCGACTATCCTGATCTTGGGAAGAGGCAGGTGTACTACAACGATACTTCGGCTGTGACGACGCCATATAATCCGTTGGTCCAGGTAACTACTCTCATGAATGCCTCGTCCGGGAAGGTCGTAAAGACCTCGATCTCAGACCCTTACGGACATCCGATTCAGTCGCAACTGAATTCTGATCCATTCGGGCCTGTATATAGCGACACAACCTACAACGGATTTGGTCAGGTGGCAACAGTGACAACCCCGTACCGAAGTAAGGCAGATGTCACCTACGGGTTAACGTCATTGTTCTACGACTCCTTGGATCGGAAGACGATGCAGCTAAACCCTGATCAGTCGCTTCTGCAATGGTGCTACGACGGCATCCCCAGCAGCGGTCAGACAAATTGCAGCGGCCAACTTGGTAGTGTTCCCGGCGAGTGGGTTGATTCAACTGATGAAAATGGGAACGATTGGCAAAGGACTACGGATGGCCTCGGGCGGCTGCGTAACGTCTTTGAGCCGGGCGGGGCGACTTCTTTCCCGTCCCTGGAAACGGATTATTCTTACGATGGCTTGAGTAATCTGTTGTCTGTCACCCAGCACGGGAACAGCGGGGATGTTGCTCGAGCGCGCACTTTCACATACAGTAGTTTGTCCCAGTTGCTCACCGCTATTAACCCCGAGTCCGGTCAGAGCAGTTATACCTACGATGGAAATGGGAATGTGATTACGAAGTCGGCGCCAGCGGTGAACGTGTCTTCAGGAGTTTCGGTGATCGGATACTCATACGACTGCTTGAACCGTGTGGTGAGCAAGTGGAGTGCTGCTCCGCCGGCCGGGAACTGTTCCGGTGTGGCACCTACAGCTTCGTCAACTTTGCTCGCGTCCTACATCTTTGGGATGCCTGGAGCACCAGGGAACACAGTTGGACGATTGATTGATGAACGGGCATATCTCGCGGGCTCTGTGACATCTGAGGGGCAGTTCTCCTCATATGACACGATGGGGCGGCTGCAAGCGGAACAGCAGAATCCATTCAGCCCCAACGGGACGAACTACCAATTCCTCTATGCCTATGACCTGATGGGAAACCTCACTTGCGCGAACAATGGCTTTGCGATGGTGACCTCTGCCAGCACGTGCAAGAGCTTCACGGCGATGCCGTACAGCATCAGCGAGTTGTTTGGTTACGATTCGGCTGGCCGTCTCTCGTCGGAGACGATTGGCACACAGCCCTGGGGCACTGCTGCATATCCGGCAAATCTTTTCCAAGCCACCTCATCGAGTCCAGCTGCCTATGACCCAATGGGACATCTCGTCAATGGGCTGTTTGCCATCAATGGAAGCACTTCCGCAGCTGCGATCCAAGTGAAGCGCAATTACGACAATCGCGGCCGCATCCTGAATGAAACTGATATGGGGAATGGCACCACTGCTGGCGCCGCCGGAAGTGCGGGGATTCTCACGGTTTCCGGTTTAGAGGCCGGTCCGGTCACCGCGACTGCCACTTCCGGTACAGGCACGCTCTCCGTAACCGGCGCAGATGGTTCACAAGTGGTCTGCACCACCACGACCGTGTATGAGGGCGGAAACGGCCAGTATCCTGTCCAGATCACAACCTGCAATTCGGTCCCTGACACCGGGTCTTTGGGGGTCACCCTTGGTGGATTCACAGCGACTGCGAGTTACGGATCGGGTACAAGTGATTCCTCGATTGCCTCTCAGTTGGCCAATTCCTTCAA
>CAIZFH010000045.1 GCA_903932155.1 uncultured Granulicella sp.
AGGGGTGGGACCAGACGTAGTTGATCTGGTAGGCAACGCCGTGATGGAAGAGCCTCTGATAGGTCGCCTGGAACGAGTTGTCGTTCGAGAAGCCGTTCTTTGAGAACTTGTCACTGTTGCCGTACTTGGTGTTGTCGTAGGGCCGGGTTGCGGTTGACGCGTAGGTATTCTGCGCGGGGGTTCCGATCACCGATGCGCCGCCGTTGGGCGGTGCAATGCCGTAGTCCATCTCCCAGACGTAGGTCGAGGGCGCGTTGTTGAAGTAGTAGTAGTAGTCGAGGTTGGTGCCGTGTGCCCACAGCCAGGTCAAACGCAGCGCCGAGTTGCCCTTGAGCGGCTGCTCGATGGTGAAGTTGGTCTGGGTCACGTAATCAGGCGCATAGTTGGGCTGCAGGTTGATGGTGGTCTGGCCCGGCAGGATGGAGTTGATGGTGGCACTGTTGACCACGCCCGAGGCATTCACGCCCGCGATCGGCACGCCGGTCGTCGGGTTTGACGCTGTGGTCAACTGCGACCGGAGCACATAACTCGGCAGGCCGTCTGTCTGGGCGGCCGAGTTGTAGTTCTGCCCGTAGCTCGCCACAAACGGTAGTGCCGACGCCGTATTGCGGATGGAGTTGCGGACTGGAACCGGGTAGATGTAGCGGCCATAAGCGCCGCGGATGACGGTGCCGTATTTGCCGTTGAACGGCTGGTAGGCAAGTCCGAGACGCGGGCTGAGGGTGAAGGGGTAATCTTTCAGCATCTTGTCGGGCAATCCAGCCTGGCCAGGGGTCTCAAACTTGACGCCAAGGTTGGTCAGGTTGGTGACGATGGCCTGTGTTGTGTAGCCGTTCTGGATGTAGTAGGACAGCGGGTTGGTGAGCACTTGAGCATCGTTGGCAAAGTCGAAGCCCGGCGTCAGGCCGTATTTGGTCCAGGCAGCCGGATGGTCTTCCCAGCGCACTCCCATGTTCACCGTCAAGTTGCGGGTCACGTGGAAGTTGTCCTGGAGGTAGGCGTCAAACTCCATATCGTGGTAGTGGCAGTAGGGTGGTTCCAGCGTCACGCCGTAGGACGATGCAGCGCCAAGGAACGTGTCTGCCTCTGCATAACCGGTGTTCGCCGCTGGCGTGTAGTTGGTGCCGGAGGCCGTGTTATAGATGCCGGTGGAGTAGTTTGAGAAGCTCTCACTGTCGGACAGCCGGTCCGGCAGGTAGCCGAAGCGCTCGTGGCGGTAGCGGCCTCCGAACATCAACTGGTGCTTTTCGATCGTCTTGGTGAAGTTCTCGTCGACGTTGGAGATGATCTGTGCTTCCTGGTAGTTGATCATCGTGCCATTGTTTGCGTAGCCGATTCCCGTGCTGATGTTCGGGAAGCCCTTTTCGCCAAAGTTGTTTGGCAATCCAAGAGCCGCCTCGTAGTTAAACAGCGGATTGCCTCCGGCGGTGTTGTTCTGGTTCATCCACTGCTGGCTGAGGATGGTCTCAGCGAAGAAGGTGGGCGAGAAGACGTGCGTGAAACCGAGAGCGGTGCTGAAGGTGCCGATCGGCTGAGCCGAGATGCCGATGGCCGCCGGCGGCAGTCCGTCTGCAGCGAGGGTTACCGGCGTGTTTCCCGCCGCGCGCATCGATTTGCTGATCTGGATGTTGTCGGTATACCGCAGGTAAGCCTTGTTCTTCTCGTTGAAGCTGTGGTCGAAGCGGAAGGTCACCGTGGGAATTACCGTGAAGGCGATGCCGGGCGAGAGGAAGTTGCCGGCCACCAGAGGATTGTTGGAGTTGCTGGGCGTCGGCATGATGTCGTAGAGGATCTTCGCCATCGAGGAGCGCCGGGCCACGGGAATCTGGTTGTTGGCAAACGGCGTACGGCAGTAGGCATTGGCAGCGCCGCCGTTGCAACTGGCGGAAGATGCGGTGGTATTTGGGTCGTAGAGCTGCTGCAGGACGCCCGAGCTGTTGAGCAGGCCGCTCCAGTCGCCGCCGCGCATCGCCGTGGTAGGCAGCGGGATGGTGGTGTATGTAATGCCGGCGGACGAGTAGCGCTCGAAGCCAAAGAACCAGAAGCTCTTGTCTTTGCCGTGATAGACATGGGGCAAAATGATTGGTCCGCCGGCCGAGGCGCCAAACTCGTTGCGCACCAGGTGCGGAGCCGCGTAGTTCCACGGGTTGCTGCGGTTCCTGGCGATGCCGACAGCGTTGTTGCGCGCCGTCTCAAACAGTGCGCCATGCAGGCCGTTAGTGCCGGACTTGGTGGTGATGATGGCGGTGCCGGG
>CAIZFH010000046.1 GCA_903932155.1 uncultured Granulicella sp.
ATCATAAGTTCGCGTTCCTCTGGCCCATGGCCGCTTCTGACCTTTCACTAACCGACATACAGCGGCGTCGACTATTGCGACTTGGAGAGATCTACTCATTCAGAGAGCGAATAGTTGGCGTGCTCACGCAATCTGGGTTCCAGAAGGGAATTCACGGGTGGTTAAATGTTTTGTACCAAACTACAGCTGACCGCACACCCGATGTTGTGGGACATCTCTCTAGCGTTATGAGTGATAATGGTATTTCAAACTCGTTTTTTAAGTCTCGACTCCTTTCCCATAGATTCGACTCCAATAATGCGTTCTACGCACTCGTATCTCTTGAAGAAGCAGATTTCAGTTTTCTGGAACCCGAGCACGGGGACTGGCAGCTTGAGCATATCGTTCCGAAATCGAATATCTACGTTCAGGACTGGGGTTTTTCGCCTTCGCAATCGAATAGCTTTGAGAAGGCCTCTCTCTGGCTACTCGGCAATCTTCTGATCCTGCACAAGAGCACGAATAACCACTTGAGTAACAAGGGAATCTTGCAAAAGGCGTACGGTCCGTCCGTTGCCAGCAAGAATTGCCCTCTTGACTGCAAATATCACTACATCGACCAGCCGCATCCACTCGCAAGTAGTTTTGCTTCTGACTTCTCGTTATGGATTGGCAAGCTCGATGCAATTCCATCTGGGAAATCGCATTTTGCAGTGTCCACTTCATTTGTCGAGTTTCGGACAAAGAAGTTGGTTGGGCAATTGGCCAATGCCGGGATCTGGGACTACGGAGAGGTCTAGTGCCATAGAGGAACAATGGTTAGGCGCAGCAGATTGGTGTGAGACGGGGCAATACTTACAACCGGCAGCGTTGAGGATTGGACTGGCTACGGCCGACACGATCCGAGAATGGTCCAACGGCGAGGTCAAGAAGCCGGAAACCATCAATTACCGCACGCTGCGTCCGGAAAAGGACGGCCTCTTCTGCGAGAAGATCTTCGGTCCCACCAAGGACTGGGAGTGCTTCTGCGGGAGGTACAACCGGGTGCGATTCCGGGGGATCATCTGCGAGCGCTGCGGAGTCGAGGTCACCCGTTCCAGGGTCCGCCGCGAGCGCATGGGACACATCGAGCTGGCGGCCCCCGTGGTCCACATCTCGTACCTACGCGGCACACGGCGCTGGCTGGCCTACCTACTCATGGGCACAGAACCTCGCGTAGAGTTGAAGGCCACACAGCTGGAAAAGGTCATCTACTTTGCCGCCAACCTGGTCACCTGGGTCGACGAGGCCAAACGCCACGAGGACCTGCCCGAGCTCGAGGCGGAGCTGCGTGCCGAGACGGCCAACATCGAGAAACAGCGCAACTTACGTATCGATCAGCATTTTGATGTTCTGCATGCCCGACTCTCAAAGCTGGAATCGTTCGATGGCAACGACCGTGAGGTTGCCGCACTCAATCGATCATCAAAGATTGAAGTGACTCGGCTCGACGTGTTATACGACAACGAAATCGAGTTGGCTAAGCGGACCTTCGACGAGTTCAAGAGCCTCCACTCCCGCAAGATCCTCGAAGACGAGATGCTCTGGCGCGAGATGCGGATGCGCTACGAGGACTACTTCGAGGGCGGCATGGGTGCCGAGACGATTGCCCGTCTCATCGACCGGATCGACCTCGACGCCGAGGAGATCAAACTCCGCGAGATGATCGACGTAGGCGACAGCTGCAAGCCCCTGTCGTCCCAGCGTCGCCAGTGTGTCATCAAGTGTCTTAAGATCATTGCCGCCTTCAACCGCCGAGACGAGAGCGGCAGGCGAATCAATGAGCCAGCTGCCATGATCCTTGACTGCCTACCGGTAATCCCGGCCGACCTGCGCCCGATCGTGGAACGCGACTTCGGACGCTTCGCCACGTCTGACCTCAACGACCTCTACCGCCGGGTGATCAACCGGAACAACCGCCTCAAGAAGCTCCTGGAACTCAAGGCTCCTGATGTCATCG
>CAIZFH010000047.1 GCA_903932155.1 uncultured Granulicella sp.
CCGGAGCTGATCGAGCTGGTGGAGATGGAGGTGCGCGACCTGCTGAGCAAGTACGAGTATCCGGGCGACGACATTCCGATCATTCGCGGCTCGGCGCTGGGCGCGTTGAATGGCGAGCCGGAGTGGGAGGCCAAGATCGACGAGCTGATGGAGGCGGTGGATACGTATGTGCCGCAGCCCAAGCGTTCCATCGAGCTTCCGTTCCTGATGCCGATCGAAGATATCTTCTCGATCTCGGGTCGCGGCACGGTGGTGACCGGACGCATTGAGCGGGGCAAGGTAAAGGTAGGCGAGGCGTGCGAGATCGTGGGCTTCCGCGAGACTCGTCAGACGGTGTGCACGGGTGTTGAGATGTTCAAGAAGCAGTTGGACGAGGGCCTTGCGGGCGACAACGCGGGCATCCTGCTGCGCGGCACGGCCAAGGAAGATGTGGAGCGGGGCATGGTGCTGGCCAAGCCGGGATCGATTACGCCGCACACCAACTTCAGGGGCAGCGTGTATGTGCTGAGCAAGGAAGAAGGCGGGCGGCATACGCCGTTCTTCGACGGCTACCGGCCGCAGTTCTACTTCCGGACGACGGACGTGACCGGATCGGCGAAGCTGCCGGCGGGCACTGAGATGGTGATGCCGGGCGACAACGTGGAGTTGGAAGTGACGCTGCATACTCCTGTGGCCATGGAGAAGGGCCTGCGCTTCGCCATCCGCGAGGGCGGCAGGACCGTCGGAGCAGGAACCATCAGCGAGATTATCGCGTAAAGCAGGGATTGAGAGTAGTAGCTAGGGAGTAGTTCAAGACTAACGAGGGTTGCCGGAACGTGTAGAAGGTCATGGCTGGCAGCCACTCCAAACGATCTTTGAGTAATGAGAAAAGAGACACACGATGGCTGGACAAAGAATAAGAATACGTTTGAAGGCATATGACTACCGCGTGCTGGACACGTCGACCGGAGAGATTGTCGAAACGGCCAAGCGCACCGGTGCACAGGTTGCTGGACCGATTCCGCTCCCGACGATGAAGAACAAGTACTGCGTATTGCGCTCGCCCCATGTGGACAAGAAGTCACGTGAGTCGTTCGAGATCCGCACCCACAAGCGGCTGATCGACATTCTGGAACCAACCCAGCAGACGGTTGACGCGCTGATGAAGCTAGATCTGCCTGCAGGCGTCGATGTTGAGATCAAGACGGTGCAGAAATAGTTTGTAGCTTTATATGTAATACCGGCAGTGCTGAAGCATGATGCTTGGCATGATGAGGAAAGGAAAAACGATGTCCGTTACAGGAATTCTCGGCAAGAAAATCGGCATGACCCAGCTCTTCGACGAGCGCGGCGACGTTCACCCGGTCACGGTGCTTAAGGCCGGACCATGCGTGATCACGCAGCTCAAGACTTTATCCAAAGACGGTTACGATGCCGCACAGATCGGCTATGTTGATTTCATCAAAGCGTCGAAGGTCAACAAGCCCATGACAGGGCACTTTGCCAAGTCGAACGTGCCACCCGTGCGCATGATGAAAGAGGTACCGGTTGAAGTTGCCAAGGAGGGTGATGACGCCGCAGTCAAGGCTGGCGATCGCGTCATGGTGGATATCTTCGCCGATGACAAATTTGTCGACGTGATTGGGACCTCGAAGGGCCGCGGGTTCGCCGGTGTAGTACGCCGCCATCACTTCGGCGGCGGTCCCAAGGCGCATGGCCATATGTTCCAGGTGCAGGGCTCGATTGGCGCCTCTTCGTATCCGTCACGCGTCTTTCCCGGCCAGCGGATGCCAGGCCACATGGGCCACGCGCAGATCACAGTCCGCAACCTGCGCATTCGCGGCATCGATATCGAGGACAACCTGTTGTTGGTTGAGGGTGCGGTACCTGGTCCGCGAGATGGATATGTACTGATTTCGAAGGCAAAGGCACCGCCGCGCGAGCGTCGCGGATTTGCCGGAGGAACTACGCTCGATCCTCTGAAGGCTTCTAAGAAGGCTTCGGCAAAGAAGAAATAGAGAGGCAACAAGTTAGCAAGTCAGTAAGTTAGTTTGTGAAATACGAAAGCAAACTCTGCGCGGGAAATGGATCCGAGATACGCAGACAAACAAAGTTACGGCCTGCCACATCGATGGCGAGCAAGAAGAGAGAAGAGTGATGGCAAAGATCAAGATAGTCAATCTCGCGGGAAAGACAGTCGGAGAGTTTGATCTCCTCGACGAAGTGTTCTCGGGCGAGATCAACGACGCGCTGCTATGGGAGTCGGTGAAACACTACCGCGCAGCGCTGCGTCAGGGCACAGCGTCCACCAAGACGCGCGGACTGGTTTCGGGTGCTGGGCGCAAACTATGGAAGCAGAAGGGAACCGGACGTGCTCGCATCGCATCGATTCGCAGCCCACTGTGGCGCTCGGGCGGCACGGTGCATGGACCGAAGCCGCGCAGCTACGAGTATGCATTTCCGCAGAAGAAGCTGATGGGCGCATTACGCTCTGCGATTGCGGCGAAGATTGCGGATGGCAAATTGACTGTAGTGGAGTCGTTTGAGGTTCCCGAGGCCAAGACGAAGCTCTTTCGTGCCGCGCTGAACAAGCTGGAAGCGGGCAAGACGACCTTGCTGGTCGAGTCCAGTCAGCAGCTTGGCGAGAAACTCTATCTGGGATCGCGCAACCTGGCGGGCGTCGAACTTGTGCTCAGCTCCGAGGTGCATCCGTACGATCTGTTGCGTTACGAGCACGCTGTCTTCTCGAAGGATGCACTCGATGCGCTACAAGTTACGCTGAAGAAGTTTGTTTCGAAGCGCAGCAAAGCCGCCGCGCAGAAGGAGGTTGCGTAAATGCCAACCCTCTATACAGTGATTCGCCGCCCACTCATCACCGAGAAGGGGATGGGCGTAAAAGAGACGCAGAACACGCTAGTGTTCGAAGTGGATTTGAAGGCCAGTAAGACAGAGGTTAAGCAGGCTGTGGAGACACTTTTCAAGGTCAAGGTAAGCGGCGTCCGCACCACCACCGTGGAAGGTAAAGAACGACGACGCGGAAAATTTACCGGTTATCGTCCCGACTGGAAGAAGGCCTATGTCCGCCTGAAGGAAGGGCAGAAGATGCCGGAGTATCTAAACAGCATGTAAGCGTGGTTGTAAGTTGTGCGTTGAATGCAGGCGCGACGAACAGGTCGCGAAGACCCGAAAGAGAACTAGCTAACAGCCAGAAGCTAACAGCTAGGAGCCAAGAAAAATGCCGATCAAATCATTTCGACCGATTACCCCGACACTCCGCTTCCAGACCAAGCTGGTGAATGACGACCTGACGACGGACAAGCCGCACAAGCCTCTACTGGCGGTGAAACAGCGCACGGGCGGACGCAACAGCAGCGGGCGCATGACCATACGCCATCAGGGCGGAGGCCACAAGCAGAAATTGCGCCTTATCGATTTCAAGCGCGACAAGTATGGCATTCCGGCCACTGTTGCCACCATTGAATACGATCCGAACCGCAGCTCGCGCATTGCCTTGGTCCACTATGCGGACGGCGAGAAGCGATATATTATTCAGCCGATCGGTTTGAAGGTTGGGCAGTCGATCATGAGCGGGCCAGACGCCGATATCCTGGTTGGCAACGCACTTCCGCTGAAGAATATCCCCTTGGGAACGATTGTGCACAATATTGAGCTGCGGCCAGGCAAGGGTGCGCAGATGGCGCGCTCGGCCGGTGCGCAGGTCAACCTGATCGCAAAGGAAGGCGACTACGCGCTGCTGAAGCTTCCATCGGGTGAGACGCGCAAGGTTCTGGTGGAGTGCATGGCGACTATCGGCCAGGTAGGCAATACCGACCATGAGAACGTCTCCATTGGCAAGGCGGGACGCAATCGCTGGAAGGGAATCAACCCTGCGAACCGCGGCGTCACCATGAATCCTGTAGACCATCCGCACGGCGGAGGGGAAGGCAAGACCTCTGGCGGGCGTCACCCGGTAACACCATGGGGCCAGCCCACACGTGGATACAAGACGCGCAACAACAAGCGGAGCGATGTATTTATCGTTAGCCGCCGCAGCAAGTAAACGGAATTGCAATTTGCAGCACAAGAAGTGCAGGCAGGATAGAGCAACACCAAGTCTCGCAGCTAAGAGATTCGTTGTAACCAGCACTGTAACCGCAGCAAGAATATGGAGTCATACCCATGGCACGTTCAGCAAAGAAGGGTCCGTTCATTGACGCGCATCTTCAGTCGAAGATCACGGTGATGAACCAGACCAATGACAAGAAGGTTGTGCGCACCTGGTCGCGCCGCTCGACGATATTTCCGGACATGGTTGGCCACACCATCGCCGTACACAACGGCCGCAAGTTCATACCGGTATATGTGACGGAGAACATGGTTGGCCACAAACTGGGCGAGTTTTCAGCAACGCGCACCTTCAAGGGTCACTCCGCACGCGCAGCCGAAACCAGCGTGAAGCCAAAGTAGACCGAAGACCGGGTTTAGTTGGCGTGATGATGTTTGCAGCAACAAGGCGCACCAGATAGTTCGAAGGATCAAAGTTATGGCGAAGATTGCAGCAGATAAAGTCCGAGAGTTTCGCGCAGAAGCAAAGTTCCAGCGCAGCAGCCCACAGAAGGCGAAGCTTGTACTCGACACGATTAAGGGTATGCGCGTGGAGCAGGCACTCAACACCATCCACTTCTCCAGCAAAAAGATGGCACCGGTAATCGAAAAGGTGTTGCGTTCGGCCATTCAGAATGCAACGTATGTCTCTCAAGAGCAGGGACTCGATGTCGATGTTGACAAACTCTATGTCCGTACTGCGGTGGCGAATGAAGGGCCTCGGATGAAGCGTATTCGCCCTGCACCCATGGGACGGGCGTTTCGCTACCAGCGCAGAATGGTACACGTCATTGTCACGGTGGCGGAGAAGAAATTGGCCACCGCCGTTACAGTAGTTGAACCGGAAGTTACGGCGCCAAGTGCGAAAGAGGGCAAGCCGGCAGCCAAGAAAGCGGTTGCCAAGAATACAGCAGTAAAGAAG